>CAMVYG010000149.1 GCA_947171615.1 uncultured Clostridia bacterium | reverse complement strand
GTTGACTCTGGAGATGTGGGACGCTATTTTCCAGAGCGACCTGCGGGGTACCTTCTATGTGACCAAGTGTGTACTGCCCCACATGCGTCAAAACGGAGGCGGTTCCATCATTAACATCGGCTCCATGGCCTCCTGCGGCGGCGATCTTGGTTCTACCGCCTATGCCAGCGCCAAGGCCGGCGTGGATCTGCTGACCCAGTCTGTGGCTCTTCAGTATGGCAAGGAGAACATCCGCTGCAACTGCGTCCGTCCCGGCCTTATCGTCACCCCGGAAAACGACGCCCATGTTCCCCAGGCTTTGAAAGACATTTTCCTGAGCAATATCATGGTCAACCGCTATGGCTGCCCCGAGGACATCGGACACGCCTGCGTCTACTTCGCCTCTGAGGAAAGCTCTTATGTCTCCGGACAGATCATCACCATAGACGGGGGCATGAATTCCCATGCCCCCACTGTGGCCCAGTTCCGGGCCATGGGCTCCCGAACCTGGTAAATACTTTCTTACAAACTGCCGTCTCACACAGGCGGCAGTTTTTTATGCTTCCGCGTGGCGCAAAAAAATGAAGAAAAATAAAGGCTTTCCCCTTTGTTGACTTTTATTCCTTTTTACTTTACTCCATTGTGCATCTGCAAATAAATTCTTCCTTTCCTGCTTCTCCACTTGTAAGCCTTTCCATTTTGATATATAATGAAATAAGTTTAGAAAACATTGGAAAGAACGAGGGTATTACTATGGTGGCAAAAACCCATAGCATGGGGATTTTTGGAATGGAAGCCTTTCCCGTTGAAGTAGAGACTGATCTTTCCTCCGGTCTGCCTGCCTTTGAGCTGGTGGGCCTGCCGGATGCGGCGGTGAAGGAATCCAAGGATAGGGTGCGGTCTGCCATCAAAAACTGCGGGTTCCAGTTTCCGGTAGGGCGCATCACCATGAATCTGGCCCCCGCTGACCGGAAAAAGGCCGGGCCGCTGTATGACTTGCCTCTGCTGGTTTCCCTGCTCACCGCTTCCCGACAGCTTTCCTGCCAGACGGACGACGCCGTGTTTTTAGGGGAGCTTTCCCTTTCCGGAGAGGTACGGCCTGTACAGGGCGTGCTTGTCATGGCCTGTAAGGCAAAAGAAGCGGGATTTACCCGGCTTTTTGTACCGGAGCGCTGCGCGGCAGAGGCCGCTGTGGTGGAAGGGCTGGCCGTATACCCTGTACGAGATGTTTTGCAGCTTTTATCCCATCTGCGGGGTGAAACGCTGATCGAGCCCGCCGTTCCCGTGAATCTTCCGGCGGAAACCGGGCCAAAGCTGGATTTTTCCGACGTCAAGGGTCAGCCTGAGGTAAAGCGGGCTATGGAGATCGCAGCCAGCGGCGGACACAATATTCTGCTTTTGGGCCCTCCCGGCTCCGGAAAAAGCATGCTGGCAAAACGGCTTCCTTCTATTCTTCCGGAAATGACCTTTGAGGAGGCGCTGGAAACCACTAAGATCTATTCTATTTCCGGCAGCCTGCCGGAGGGCGCTTCTCTCCTAAAGGAGCGGCCTTTCCGTTCTCCCCACCACACCACTTCCACCACGGGGCTAACCGGCGGAGGCACAGTACCCCGGCCCGGAGAAATTTCTCTGGCCCATAACGGCGTGTTGTTTCTGGACGAGCTGCCGGAATTTCCCCACGCCGCTTTGGAGGCGTTGCGCCAACCCCTGGAAAACGGAACGGTAGAAGTGGTGCGGGCCATTGGCTCCGCCAGCTTCCCCAGTCGCTTTATGCTGGTGGCCGCCATGAATCCCTGTCCCTGTGGTTACTTCGGACACCCCACCCGCCCCTGTACCTGTCCGCCCCATGCGGTAGACCGCTATCTGGAACGGGTTTCCGGCCCGCTGCTGGATCGAATGGATCTCCACATTGAGGTGCCTCCGGTGGAATTCGACCAGCTTTCCGGCGGCGGAGACGGCGAGCCCTCCGCTGTGATCCGCAAGCGGGTAGCCGCCGCCAGAGAGCTTCAGGCAAAGCGCTATGCGAAACTGGGCTTTTCCTGCAACGCCCAGATCCCGGATTCCCATTTTCCGGAGTTCTGCCAGGTAACGGAAGACGCTTCCCGGCTGCTGAAACGCACCTTTGAAAAATTCGGGCTTTCCGGGCGGGCTTACCGCCGGGTGTTGAAAGTGGCAAGAACCATTGCCGACCTGGATGGCGGCGGCCCCATCGGCACTGCCCATGTGGGAGAAGCGGTGCAGTACCGCACCCTGGACAGGAAATACTGGCAAAGAGGGATCTGAAAGTCATGTTATTTATTACTCTTTGTCCATAGTTTGTTGTTCATTCAGGACAAGACTTTTTGTTGGATACTTGATAAATGAAAATTTATCGATCACTACTCACTGTCATCCTGAGGAACGCAGTGACGAAGGATCTCGACCAGTGGAAACCAGCAAATGAGAGGAACTTTTCCCCGCTAGCCAATCAATAATTGAGATCCTTCACCTTCGGTTCAGGATGACAGAGGAAGAAATTCATTGGCGTGATAAATGGAAATTTAGCAGCATGCCGTTGCACTCGTTTCAGGAAAAAATGAGCGTCGAAGGCAAGGGAACAGTCCGATTGGAAGAAGCCAACTGCTTACTGTCATCCTGAGGCATATTATGCCGAAGGATCTCGGCTATTGCTTGCCAGCGGGTTCAAAGTCCTTTTGTTCGCCGGTCACTGCTATTCGAGATTCTTCCGAGAACACAAAGCAAGCTTTGTGTTCTGTTCAGTAATGACAATAGATGGATGAAAGAGTATCTAAAATTTTATTTATAGCAATGCCCTGCTTAACATAACCGTTTTCCATGAAAAACAGTTTCTCAAATTATCGGAAAAGAGGCCTTACTATGCAGAATCATTGGAACGTTGACAAGATAACCCTTGGATTTCTGGGGGTTGGAAACATGGGCGGCGCGCTGGCAAGGGCAGCCGCCAAAACGGTTTCGCCGGAACGCATTTTTTTGAGCAACCGCACCCCGGAAAAGGCGAAGGCTTTGGCAAACGAGCTGCGGTGTACCGCCTGCGATAACCTTACCATCGCAAAAACAGCAGATTATCTGTTTCTGGGGGTAAAGCCCCAGATGATGAAGGAGCTGTTTGACGAAATTGCCCCGGCGCTTCGCGGAAGACAGGATCGCTTTTTGCTGGTTTCCATGGCGGCTGGGCTTTCCATCTCCCAAATTCAGGAGCTGGCGGGGGGAGAATATCCTGTGATCCGCATTATGCCAAACACCCCGGTTTCCATTGGTGAGGGCGTGATTTTATATGCCTGCGGCTCTTCCGTAGAACAGGAGGAATTAAATACCTTCTGTGAAATCATGGCGAAAGCCGGGCGGATCTCCCCCTTGGCGGAATCGCTGATGGAAGCAGGCAGCGCTGTAGCCGGGTGCGGCCCTGCTTTTGTGGATCTCTTTTTGGAAGCATTGGCAGACGGCGGCGTGGCCTGCGGCCTTCCCCGAAAGCAGGCGCTGGAACTGGCCGCCCAGATGACGGTGGGCGCTGCCAGGCTGCTGCTGGAAACAAACGAGCACCCCGGCGCGCTAAAGGATGCTGTCTGCTCCCCTGGCGGCTCTACCATTCAAGGTGTAAGAAAGCTGGAGGAAGCAGGCTTTCGCGGAGCGGTGATGGACGCTGTGATCGCGGCCTGGGAGGTCACAGCCGGGAAAAAATAGCTTGAATAGCAAAGAAGGCAGGGAGCAGCGCACACGCTCCCTGCCTTTTTATTTTACAATTCAGCCTCTGGCTTCCTGTACCAGCCTGCGGGATTCCCTGCACAGCCGGGTGATCTCCTCCCAGTTCTGGGCTTCCAACAGACTTTCCGTTACCATATAGGAACCGCCGCAAGCCACGATCACCGGGCAGGAAAGATATTCCTTCAAGTTCTGAAGGGATATCCCGCCGGTGGGCATAATGCGGAACATGGAAAAGGGAGCGCTCATGGCTTTGATTTTGGAAAGCCCGCCGGACTGCTCCGCCGGGAAAAATTTCAACACCACAAGGCCGTATTTCAGCGCCGCATGATAGTCGGTAGGCGTTGTACAGCCGGGATACACCGGCACGCCCCTGTTCTGGCAATACGCCACCAGATCCCCGTCAAAGCCGGGAGTTACAATAAATTCCGCTCCGGCGCTCAAAGCGGCGTCCACCTGCGCCTCTGTCAGCACGGTGCCCGCCCCTACCAGCATTTCCGGGCAGGCCTCCTTCATCAAACGAATGGCGCGTTCCGCTCCTTCTGCCCGAAAGGTGACCTCCGCTACCGGCACATCTCCGGCGCAAAGAGCCCTGGCCAGCGGTGCGGCGTCCCGCTCCGGGTGGTTCAGCTTAATGACCGGCACGATCCCGATCTCTTCGATCTTTTTATCTACCGGATTCATTTTATCATCTCCTTATACTCCGGAATAGGCGGAAAATCCGCCGTCTATGGGCAACACCACCCCGGTGATAAAGCCCGCTGCCTTTTCGTCCAGCAGGAACAGAAGGCCGCCCTCCAGTTCATCGGGTTCTCCAAACCGACCCAAAGGCGTGGCCGCCAGAATCTTTCCGGTGCGGTCTGTGGGAGAGCCGTCCTCCTTCCAAAGCAGCTTTGCGTTCTGCTTTGTGGAAAAGAAGCCGGGAGCAATGGCATTGACCCGGATCCCCTCTTTTGAGAAATGAACGGCCAGCCACTGGGTAAAATTGGAAACCGCCGCTTTCGCGCCGGAATAGGCCGGAATCTTTGTCAGAGGCGTGTAGGCATTCATAGAGGAAATATTGAGAATGCTGCACCCGCTTCTTCCCAGCATTTGCCGGGCAAATGCCTGAGTGGGAAGCAACGTTCCCAGAAAGTTCAGATCGAACACAAAGCCCACGCCCTCGGCTTCCAGGTCAAAGAAGCTTTTGGTCTCTCCGTCCAGATCTCCCGGTTCGTAATATTCCTTATCGGTAGTGGCCCTGGGGTTGTTGCCGCCGGCGCCGTTTACCAAAATATCGCAGGGGCCCAGCTCCGCAAGCACCTGCTCCGCAGCGGCAAGGCATTCTTCCTTTTTCAGCACATTGCAGGCATAAGCCCTCGCCGTGCCTCCTTCGCTGCGAATCTCATCCGCCACGGCTTCCGCCGCTTCCCCATTCAGGTCCAACAGGGCCACCCTTGCCCCGGCCCGGGCCAGAGTCTTTGAAAAATGGCCGCACAGCACGCCGCCTGCCCCTGTGACCACCGCTACCTTACCGCTGAGATCGGTATTCAATACATTTTGATTCATAAGACATTTCCTTGGCTTTTGCCGACAATACTGCCTGCAAAGCCAATCCTTTCTTTGAAATTTACCGCTGGACTTTTTATTCGCTTCAAGCTTTCCTTCCCGCTTTTTCACAGGCTTCAAACAGACCGTTCAGATAAGTCGCACCCAGGGCGCGGTCAAAGAGGCCATATCCGGGTTTCCCTGTTTCTCCCCAAATCATTCTGCCGTGATCCGGGCGAACATAGCCCTCATACCCGGCGTCGGCCAGAGCCTTTACGATCTCATACAGATCCAGGCTGCCGCAGGTGGAAAGGTGAGCCCGCTCTTCAAAGGAGCCGTCCTCCAAAAGCTTTACGTTTCGGATGTGCATAAAGGCGATCCGCCCCATCTGCGCATACTTATTCACCATGTCAGGTATATCGATTCTTTTCGCG
>CAMVYG010000148.1 GCA_947171615.1 uncultured Clostridia bacterium | reverse complement strand
CTCCCGTGTTGCTGAAAATTGCGCCGTTCCGCATCCCTTCTATGCTGCCCACACGCACTCTGGCATCAATGCTTCGTATCACACCGCCGTGGGTAGTGATTGCTATTGTTTTTCCCGGATTTTCCGCAATGAGCCTGTCAATGGCGCCATTGATCCGGGCGTACGCCTGCTTCATGGTCTCTCCGCCGGGAAATTCGCAGAGATCCGGGGCTTCGTCCCAATTCTTTGCTACCTGGGGAAATTTTGCGGCGATCTCTGAAAGAATCAGATCTTCCATTTCCCCCACGTCCAGCTCACTCCGCTCGTACCACACCTGAACAGACAGCTCATGAAATCTGGCAATGGCCTGAGCTGTGCGGTACGCCCTGCTCAAAGGGCTGGAATAAACCGCATCCAAATGAACGTTGCGAAAACGCAGAGAAAGCAGCTCCAGCTGTTGCTCTCCCTTTGGAGAAACCGCTGCGTCAAAGCGGCCCTGGAAACGATGCTCCACATTTCCCATAGATTCACAGTGCCGCACAATATAAAGCCTTGTTACCATGGACGCACTCCTCCTGTCAGCTGGGAAAGGGAATCGATCCCATTCTCCTTCATATAACGGGAAAGGCCCTCCCAGATCTTTAAAGGCGCATAAGGATCGGTAAACAGCACTGTGCCGATCTGTAAGGCGGTGGCTCCGGCTAAAAGCATTTCCACCGCGTCCTGCCAGGTGGAAATGCCGCCCAGCCCCACAATGGGAATCTTCACCTTCCGGGCGGTCTGCCATACCATACGCAGGGCAACCGGCAGCACTGCCGGGCCGGAAAGACCGCCGGTATTGTTGTGCAGGATGGGACGGCGGGTATGGATATCGATTCTCATGCCGGTCAGGGTATTGATAAGGGAAACAGCGTCCGCCCCGGCGCTTTCCGCCGCCACAGCCATTTCGGAAATATCCGTCACATTGGGAGAAAGCTTGACCATCAGGGGCTTTTTGCAGTGCTTCCGCACTTCGTTTGTGATGCCGTACACGCCTTCGCAGGTAGTGCCGAACTGCACGCCCCCCTGCTTCACATTGGGGCAGGAAATGTTCAGCTCGATCATATCTACCGGGGTATCGTTGAGCTTTTCTACCGTCTGGCAGTAATCCTCCGGCGCATTTCCCGCCACATTGGCGATAACCTTCGTTCCCTGATGGGAGAGCCAGGGAAGATCATGCTCGATAAAATGCTCCACTCCCGGATTTTGCAGCCCTACCGCGTTGAGCATGCCGGCAGGCGTTTCCGTCACTCTGGGCGGCGGATTTCCGGGGCGCTCTTTGATGGTGGTTCCCTTACAGGAAATCCCCCCCAGTATAGACAGGGGATAAAATTCGTTATATTCCCGGCCAAAGCCAAAGGTGCCGGAAGCGGCGATCAGCGGATTCATAAAATCCACACCTGCCACCGTCACTTTTTGGCGCAAGCGAATTTCCCGGGGCGCTTCCCCAACCACCACGCCTTCCCCATCGTCCAGGCGAAGGACTGTGCACTGATTTTCCCGCTCATACCGGCGGCATTTTTCCTCCGTGCCGCTATCCCGTTTCTGCTGCTTGCTGTAATGGGGCAGAATTTGAAGGTCTGTCAGTCCAAGGCCCCGCAGGTCCCGGAGACCCACAAAATTTAATTCCGGCAAAAACCGGTCTGCAAGGGCGATGGTCTGCTCCAGCACCAGCGCACCTGCGCTCCAGCCAATGAGCAGGCCTTTTTCCGCCACGGCACGCAGCGCCTCTTCCCCACGGTGCTCCCGGATAGAATGCAGCAGATAATAGGGGTTTCCACCGATGAGTTCAACCACATCATAGGAAAGTAGCTTTTCGGCAGGATCCGTATCAAAATCAAACAGTTCTACGGTAAGCCCCAAAAATTCCAGCTCTTTTACACTGCGGGGCACATGGTAATTTTTCTCTTTATACTCCGGGTCGGCCGTCACCACCAGAGCCGCTTTCTTCCCGGTTCCGATCAATTTTTTGACTTCCCCCAGCAGCTCCTGACTGGTCAGACCATTGGAACACAACAGAATCATGGCCGATTCCTCCCCTATAGTACTACCCGGCTGCTTTCAAACACCGGGCCGTCTTTACACACATGACCAAAATACTGACATCCGCTTTCATCCAGCAAGGGCGTCGCGCAGCCGAGGCAGGCGCCGATCCCACAGGCCATGCGTTCCTCCAGAGAAAGGAAGCAGGGAACATTCCTCTGCTCTGCCAAAGCCCGCACCGCTTTCAGCATGGGCGTGGGGCCGCAGGCAAAAACAACATCAAACTGCTCCTGCCCGGCAAGTTCTGTGACCAGGCCGTGAAAACCATAGGTACCGTCATCGGTAGCAACCAGCGTTTTCGCGCCGGTTTTCTTAAAATCCTGCTCCAGGATCACAGCGTCTTTGGAACGAAACCCCAAAATCGCCACGACGTTTTCCCTCAGCGCATCAGCACAGCCCAGCATGGGCGGCGTGCCAATACCGCCGCCTACCAGAAGGGTTCGCTTGCCGGGATCAAGGGGAAATCCATTTCCCAGGGGGGCAAGGATCTCAACTGCGCTTTCCAGTGGAAGCTGTGCCAACTCCGCCGTACCCTGTCCCCGAATCTGAAACACAAAGCGAAGATTCCCTGCTTCTTTGTCAATTCCACAAATGGAAATAGGCCGGCGCAGAGTGTGACCGGGCAGATAGATTTGAGCAAACTGCCCCGGAACCGCCTTTACCGCCAGCTCTGGGCAGTGCAGGGTAAAATCATAAACATCGAAAGTGAGCTTCTCCGCTTTTACCAGCTTACAGATTTTTGAATCGTACTTCATGGGCTTTTCCCTTCTTTACTGTAATTCCATCCAAAAAACCTTCAGGGTCTCATCTCGTTCCGGCACAAAGGTTTCCCTTTGAAGCACCCCACCGTTTGCAAGGATCGTCTTTTCACTGCCCAGATTGCCCTGTACACAGGTAACCATCACATAGTGAAGGCCCCTCTCCTTTGCTTTTTCCAGACACTGGCGAAGCATTTCCTTGGCATAGCCCTTCCGACGCTCGCTGGGAAGAACGCTGTAGCCGATATGCCCACCGAAGAAAGACAAGATCGGATGGTCGATGTGATGGCGCAGATCGATCATCCCCACCAGCTTGTCATCGCTTTCCCGCACAGCGATATACTGTGTAGCGGTGGAAATGTTTTTGGGACAGGTCTCCGGGATGCGCATTTTTTCAATTTTTTCAAGCCAGTCTTCTGCGCATTCACATTTGTGCAAGCCGTTACAGCCGTCCATCTCGCTGTTATTGTCCAAGAACTCTTTGCGGTACGCCATGATCTGTTCGGCATATTCCGCAGTGGGTATCTTCAAACGTATTTCACTCATTGTTATAACCATAGCTTTTGCAGGCAAGGCCTGCAAAACGCATCCTTTCCTTGGAAATTGCCCGGATGATTTTTCAAAAAATCATCTTTTTAGCGGCAAAAGCCGCAAAACCTGGTTTGAAAAATTTATTTTTCAAACTTTCTCCTCTATCATTTCGGAAGCTTGATCGTTCCGATTCGCCTTACGATCTCATCTCTCATGCGAATCGCTTCCCGGCGGGCGGCCTGGGCATATTCCTCCGGAGCACAGTTCTCCTTCTGCCAGGCGCACATGATCCCCCGGGAGGAATTGACAATGGCTCCCAGACCGTTTTCATCAAAGGCGGGGGCGACGTCCTCTGCCCCGCCGCCCTGGGCTCCATAGCCGGGCACCAAAAAGAAGGTATGTGGGAGCTCCTTTCTCAGCTCTTCCAGCTGAGCAGGATAAGTAGCGCCAACAACGGCTCCCACGCCGGAATAGCCGTATTTTCCGGGCAGCTCCTTCCCCCAGTTTTCACACATATTGCCCATGGTACGGTAAATTGTGGCGCTGTCTGAAAGAGTTTTATCCTGCAATTCTCCGGAGGAGGGATTGGAGGTTTTTACCAACACAAAAATTCCCTTATCTCCGGTTTTACAGACTTCTAAAAGAGGCTTGATCCCATCAGAGCCCAGATAGCCGTTGACGGTGAGCGCATCCGCGCCGAAGGCCTCAAAGGTTTCATTCTCCACTTCGGTAACGCCCAAATGAGCGGAGGCATAGGCCTGCATGGTAGCTCCGATATCGTTGCGCTTTCCGTCGGTAATGACAGCCATTCCCTTTTCCCTTGCGTAACGAATCGTTTCGGTAAGGGCTTTTACACCCTGCCAGCCGTACATTTCATAGTAGGCCGCCTGGGGCTTTACCGCCGGAACAACATCGCACAAGGCGTCGATCAAGCCTTTATTAAAAGTAAGCAGCGCGTCTGCCGCCCCTTCCAGCGCCTTACCGTATTTTCCATAGCTTTCTGCCCGGATAGATTCCGGAATATAGCTGAGCTTGGGATCCAGCCCCGCCACAGTGGGGTTTTGCAGCTCTACAATTTTTTCCAGCAAACGATCCATTGCCATAAGAATTCTCCTATCTGATATCAAATACTTTTCTGCCGTGGAAAAAGGTAGTTAGCACCTTTCCCTTTAGATTCATCCCCTTAAAGGGCGTATTCCGGCTTTTTCCGTGCAGGGCGTTTTCGTCTACCGTCCAGTTCTGCTCGGGATCAAACAGGACAATATCCGCATTTTCTCCCGGACGAAGCGTTCCTGCCGGAATCCCCAGAATTTTCGCAGGGTTCAAGCTCATTTTTTCTATCACTTCACCGACTGTCAGCACATCCTTCAGCGCGGTAAGGGACGCCGCCAGAGAGGTTTCCATGCCGATGGAACCGTTGGGGGCGGTATAGAAATCCGCTTTTTCCTCCGGCGTATGAGGCGCGTGATCGGTGGAAATGGCGTCGATGGTACCGTCCTTCAAGCCATCCAGCAGAGCCAGACGATCCGCTTCTGTGCGCAGAGGCGGGTTCATGCGGTAATCGGCATCACGCTTCCGCAAGGCATCCTCTGTGAGCAACAGATAATGGGGACAGGTTTCCGCCGTAACCTTCACCCCCCGGCGTTTGGCATCCCGGATCAGCTCTACAGAGCCTTTCGTACTGACATGGCAGATATGAATGGGTGCGTCTACCGAGGCTGCCGCCGCGATCTCCCTGGCGGTGCCGCAGTCCTCCGCGGCATTGGGAATTCCTTTCACGCCCAACAGCCGGGAGATCTCTCCTTCATTGATCAGGCCGCCCTCTGCCAGAAATTTATCCTCGCAATGGGCCGTGACCGTCATCCCCAGCTCAGGGGCAACCTTCAGCGCCTCTAAGAGACACGCGGTATTTTTCACAGGCTGGCCGTCATCGCTGAGGGCGATAGCCCCCACCTTTCTCAGCGCCACAAGATCTGTCATTGCTTCTCCCCGCAGCCCCGTTGTGATACAGGCAGCGGTATACACGGCGGCGTCCGCCGTTTGAGCTTTATGTAAAAGCTCTTCCACCAGTTCCGGAGAATCCATAGGCGGCGTGGTGTTGGGCATGGCCAACAGGCTGGTGACTCCCCCGGCGGCGGCAGCGCGGCAGCCGGAAAACACATCTTCCTTATGGGTTTGCCCGGGATCCCGAAGATGAACATGCAGATCCACAAGCCCCGGCGCGGCGATCAAACCATTGCAATCCAAAATCTCCTCGGCCTGTGCTCCGTGGGAAAAGAGGTCTTCCCCAATCTCTCTGATTTTTCCGTCCTGTATCAGAAG
>CAMVYG010000147.1 GCA_947171615.1 uncultured Clostridia bacterium | reverse complement strand
ACATATTTTTTCTCACTTCCTGACAGATTTTTCTCAAGAGGAGATTGCCGCTTGCGTAGATGCTGCGTATTCTCCGGAAAAATTTGAAGGGGACGAGCCTGTAAAGGTGATCCCCTTGACGAAGAACGGAGAAAACAAATATCTTTTAGAATTGTGGCATGGGCCTACCTGTGCTTTTAAAGACATGGCGCTGCAAATTCTGCCGCATTTTTTAACGAAATCCATGAAGAAAGCCCTTCCTGACAAGCAGGCTGTAATTCTCACAGCTACCTCCGGGGATACAGGAAAGGCTGCTTTAGAGGGGTTCCGGGACGTATCGGGAACCCATATTCTTGTGTTTTACCCGGAAAACGGCGTCAGCCAAATGCAAAAGCGCCAGATGGAGACCCAGGAAGGGGAAAATGTAAAGGTCTGTGCGATCAAAGGTAATTTCGATGATGCGCAAAATACCGTGAAGCGCATCTTTACCGATCCTGCCATGAAGGCCGCGCTGGCGGATCATAACATGGTGTTTTCCAGTGCCAATTCCATCAATTTTGGCAGATTGCTTCCACAGATCGTCTATTATTTTTATGCCTATTTTTCTCTTTGCCGCAAAGGCGCTTTGCACATGGGAGAGTCTTTTAATGTTGCTGTCCCCACTGGAAATTTTGGAAATATTTTAGCGGCTTATTATGCGTTCAAAATGGGGTTGCCGGTGGGAAAATTCATCTGTGCCTCCAACGCCAACAGGGTATTGACAGATTTTATTCGCACTGGCGTTTATGATAAAAGGCGAGAGTTTTTTACGACGACCTCGCCTTCCATGGATATTTTAATTTCCAGCAATCTGGAACGGCTGCTCTATGCGCTTTCGGAGGAAGACAGCACCCTTCTGTCTCAGTGGATGCGTGAGCTTTCGGAGAATGGAATTTATCAGATCACCCCCGAAATCCTTCAAAAAATGCAGGGGGCGTTTTTCGGAGGCTGCTGTGAGGACAGAGAAACTGCCCGTACGATCCGGCAGGTCTGGGAAACAGAAGGCTATCTTTGTGATCCTCATACAGCGGTTGCCGTAGAAGTATATCGTCAATATGTTCAGGAAACCGGAGATTCCGATACGCCCACAGTGATCGCTTCTACCGCCAGCCCTTATAAATTTCCGGAAAGCGTATTGACCGCTTTGGGAAAGGCCGCGCCGAAGGATGGCTTTGAGGCAATGGAGATTTTAGAAAAGCGTTCCGGCGTGAAGCTTCCGGAGCAGCTGAAAGCGCTGCGGGAAAAAACCGTGCGATTCCGGGAAACAATTGCGCCGGAGCAGGCGGATAGTTTCATTCAGGGTTCCATCGGCATGGGTGGTCTGTGATATGGCGCTGTTTGTAATTGCCGATCTCCATCTTTCTTTGGGTGCGGACAAGCCTATGGACGTATTTTCCGGTTGGAATGACTATGTTCAGCGACTGGAGAAAAACTGGAATTCCGTAGTAAAGCCTGAAGACACGGTAGTGATTGCGGGGGATATTTCCTGGGGAATGAATTTGGAGGATGCCCGGAAGGATTTTGCTTTTATTCATTCGCTGCCGGGGGAAAAGATCATCATGAAGGGGAACCACGACTATTGGTGGTCTACCAGAAATAAAGCAGATAGTTTTTTTGCCAGTCATGGCTTTACCAGCCTGCATGTTCTTCATAACTGTGCGTACCGTGTGGGGGAAAGAACACTATGCGGAACAAGAGGCTGGCTCTATAATTCCGAAACGGCAGAAGATAAAAAAATTGTTCTGAGGGAGTCAGGGCGACTTTTGGCCTCAATCGAAGAGGGAAAAAAGCTGGGTGGTGAACTGACCGTTTTTCTGCATTATCCCCCAGCCTATGATACAATGGAATGCCGGGAGATATTGGATATTCTGGTAGAACAGCAGATCAAAGAATGCTATTTCGGCCATATCCACGGCCAATACGCTGCCAAAAAAGCTTTAGTCGGAGAATACCGAGGAGTTCGTATGCGGCTGATTTCTGCTGATTTTGTGAATTTTTGCCCAGTTCTCGTCTCACAATGAGCTTTTTTCCAGTAATTGCGAAACATTTCACAATTTCCCTGAATATTTTTACGGAAAAGATATAGATTCTTCGGAGTCTATATGTTATAATAGCGTCATATTGCGCGCGGAACCTCTTAAACATGCTGAAACAGGGAATATCCGCGAGAGCTTTTCAGACGTTTAAGTTTATTTTTTGAGAGGAAGAAAAAGAAATCATGGAGCTGAAATCTACTAAAAACATTGAAACAAACAAGTATGAGCTTGCTTTGGAAGTGAGCCCCGAAGAATTTAACGAAGCGATCAACGCCGTATTCAAGCGGGAAAGCAAAAAAATGAATGTTCCTGGATTCCGCAAGGGACATGCTCCCAGAGCTTTTCTGGAAAAGTACTACGGTGAGGAAGTTTTCTTTGAGGCTGCCGTAGATCATCTTTACCGCCCCATGGTGATGGAGGCTGTGGAGAAGTCCGAGTTGAAGGTTATCAGCATCGGGGAATTCAAAATCGATGAGATCGGCAAGGAAAAAGGAATTAAGTGCACCATTACGGTAGTAACAAAGCCGGATGCCTCTATCGAAGGCTATAAGGGCATTGAAGTTGCCAAAGAGCCCGTGGTTGTTACTGCGGGGGATATTGACGCCGAGATCGAGCGGGTAAGAGAGCGGAATTCCAGAATTGTCACGGTAGAGGATCGCAGTGCGGAGAACGGTGACATTACTGTGATCGATTTTGACGGTTACGTGGACGAAAAGCAGTTTGACGGCGGCAAAGCTGAAAATTATGATCTTACTCTGGGCGCCGGTCAGTTTATTCCCGGCTTTGAAGAGCAGATCGTAGGCCATAAGACTGGGGAAGAATTTGATGTAAACGTCACCTTTCCGGAGGATTATCACGCAGAAGAGCTGAAGGGCAAAGCAGCCGTATTTAAGATCAAGCTTCATGAGATCAAAAAGAAAGAGCTGCCCGAGGTGGATGACGAATTCGTCAAGGATGTCAGCGAGTTTGATACGCTGGAGGAATACCGGAAGGATCTGGAGAAGAATCTTCTGTCCCGCCGGGAAAAGGCTGCTGATTCCGATGTGGAAAACCAGTTGGTCGATGCGGTGATCGAGAAGGTAGCGGCAGAAATCCCGGACGAGATGGTAGAAAACGAAGTGGACGAAATGATCAATTCCTTTGCTTACCGTTTGCAGTCTCAGGGCTTGAAGCTGGAAACCTATCTCCAGTATACCAATATGTCTGTAGACCAGATGAGAACGGAGTATAAGCCTCAGGCGGAGCGCCAGGTGCGGCTGCGGCTGGGTCTGGAAAAGATCGCTCAGTTGGAGGAGATCAAGCCCAGCGAGGAAGAAACAGAAGAGGAATACAAGAAGCTTTCCGAATCTTATGGAATTCCTCTGGACAATGTCAAGAAAATGGTAAGCGCAGAGGATCTGAACGCGGATATCGCCAACCGGAAGGTGATCGAGTTCTTAAAAGATAATGCCGTGATCACCGAAGCGAAAAAAAGCGAAGAAAAGAAGCCGGCCAAAAAGAAAGCGCCCGCTAAGAAAAAAACTGCATCTGAAGGCGATACGGCTGAAAAACCCGCTAAAAAGCGCACCACTAAGAAGACCGAAAAGCCTGCGGAGGAAAAATCTGAGGGCTAAAAATGTTCTTGGAAGAATAAACCTTATTGTTTGCTATATACTAACGCAGGGCTGATTTTGAAAGGAGCGAACTACTTTGGATATGAGTCTTGTACCTTATGTTGTAGAACAGACCAGTCGCGGCGAGCGTTCCTACGATATTTTTTCCCGCCTGCTCAACGACAGGATCATCATGCTCAACGGCGAGGTAAATAATGCTTCCGCTTCTGTAATTGTAGCGCAGCTGCTTTATTTGGAGGGTCAGGATCCCGAAAAAGATATTTCTTTGTACATCAACAGCCCCGGCGGTGTGATCACTGACGGCATGGCTATCTATGACACAATGCAGTATATTAAATGTGATGTGTCCACTATTTGCCTTGGCATGGCAGCCAGCATGGGTTCCTTTCTTCTGACAGCGGGAGCAAAGGGAAAGCGCTTTGCTCTGCCCAACAGTGAAATTATGATCCATCAGCCCAGCGGCGGAGCTCAGGGCCAGGCAACAGATATCAGCATTCATGCCGATCATATTCTGCGAATCAAAAAGAGACTCAATACGCTGCTTTCTGAAAAGACCGGGCAGCCGTTGGAAGTTATTGAAAGGGATACGGAGCGCGATAACTTCATGACGGCCCAGCAGGCGTTGGAATATGGTTTGATCGATAAGGTGATCGAACACAGATAAGCAGAGGGGGAAACCGGATGGCGGGCAATAACGAAAATGAAATTTGCTGTTCCTTTTGCGGAAAGCCACAGTCTTTGGCCGAACGGCTGATTGCTGGCTCCGGCGTTTATATCTGCGATGCGTGCGTAAGGCTTTGCATGTCTATCATTCAGGATGAAGATAAGCTGAAAAAGGGCAGAAGCGATGAAAAAGAGGTTGGGATTCTTCTTCCAAAGCCTCAGGAGATCAAGAAGAAACTGGATGAATATGTGGTAGGCCAGGATAATGCCAAAATGGCGCTGTCCGTAGCGGTTTATAATCATTATAAGCGCATCTATTTTTCCAGCGATGAAGTAGAGCTGACGAAAAGCAACGTCTTATTGCTTGGCCCTACCGGCGTTGGAAAAACCTATTTGGCGCAGACTTTGGCAAGGCTTTTGGATGTTCCTTTTGCCATTGCGGATGCTACAACCTTAACAGAAGCGGGTTATGTGGGAGAAGATGTAGAAAATATTCTTCTTCGGCTGATTCAGGCTGCTGATTACGATGTGTTTAAGGCGGAGCGCGGAATCATTTATATTGATGAAATCGATAAGATCTCCCGGAAATCCGAGAATCAGTCGATTACCCGAGACGTCAGTGGAGAAGGCGTACAGCAGGCTTTGCTGAAGATTTTGGAAGGAACTGTTGCCGGTGTGCCTCCCAAGGGTGGCAGAAAGCACCCGCAGCAGGAGACGATCAATATCGATACTTCCAATATTCTTTTCATCTGCGGCGGTGCTTTTGACGGTTTGGAGAAGATCGTACAGAAGCGTATGGCGTCCACTTCACTGGGCTTCGGTGGAGAAATTCACGGAAAATCAGAATTGGACGCTACCAACTGGATGAAAGATGTTACGCCTCATGATCTTGTCAAATATGGTTTGATTCCTGAATTGGTTGGCCGTATTCCGGTTATCACTTCACTGGAAGCTCTGGACGAAGCTTCTTTAGTACGAATTCTGCGGGAGCCTAAAAGCTCTTTGGTCAGCCAGTACAAAAAGCTGTTTGATCTGGATAAGGTGGATTTGGAATTTACCGACGAAGCTTTGTCTGCTATTGCCAAGAAAACCTTGGAGCGAAAAACCGGCGCACGTGGCCTTAAGGCCATTATGGAGGGCGTGTTGATGCCCACAATGTACCGTGTTCCCAGTGATTACACTGTGGAAAAGGTAACGATTACGAAAGAGATGGTTGAGAATGGTTCTCAGCCGGAAATGGTCTATAATAAAGACCGAAAGCCTGTAAAAATTAAAATTGCCCAGTCCAAACAGAGGAGCCGCAGAGATTCTGTTTCTTAAAGGTCGAGGGTCGGCATTTTCCAGACA
>CAMVYG010000146.1 GCA_947171615.1 uncultured Clostridia bacterium | reverse complement strand
GTTTTCAGTTCCGCAATTTTGAATTGTAATGTTTCTCTGGGGATCCCTACTTCATATAGGCTGAGTTTCGCCAGCTCCTTTTCCGCTTTTTCCAGTTCTTCATTGAGGTAGTTCCCCATATAGCCGTGAACAAGCTCCTGATACGGAAGGACAGTGCCCAGCGCGTCCTGGGAAAGCTCGTCCATGTCATCGCCCAGGTAGCTTTCCAGAATGTTTACGTATGCTTGATGAAACAAATCCCGATCCTCCAAAGCCTTCTGCTGGGTCTGCTGATCGTTCTGATATTGCTGCTGTAAGGTTTTCTGTGATCCCTCGAAGTCCCGAGAGGTTTTTTCATAGAAGGTCAGCGTACCCTTCTGCCGTTCAATATTTGCTTTCAGTTCATCACACTCCCGGCGCAATTCCGGGGTGGGGATCATATTGTAATCCTGCTCCAGTCGCGCCAGCTTTTTTTCATCCTCCTCAATGGACGTTTGATAGTCCAAAAAGCTCTGCTTTGCGCTTGATGCGATCCCGCTTTTAGCGTTCAGATACTTCCCCGTGTATGTAAAATCCTTTTCAGCTTTTTTCACCCTTTGATCCTGTTCGACTTTTTCCTGCTGCCATTGATTGATCTCCGCCGCTGTGGGATTTTGCCGTCTTGGAGTCGGTATTACCTCCAAATGCTTTCCATCTGTACTGATCCTAGCCATTTCTTCCTTCCTTTCCTTTTCACTTTTTTCAGGCAAGCCGCCGCGGGAAGCGTGAGGTAGCATCTGTCGCGCGCCCCTCCCCGGGCTTCCCCGCGGGCTGCCTTTTTTCTTACGGGAACTGACCCTTTACCAGGCGATCCAGGTAGCTGTAATCTCCGCGCTCCTTCATCAGCATGGCAAGCTGAAGCTGCAGGTTTCGGGTGTCTGCATTTTCCGTATACCTCTTCTGGTACTCATAGGGAATGTTATCCACGTTGTAGCCCAGGTTCTTCAGGCCCCGGTAGTCTCCGTACTGTGCTCCGGTAAGGGCGTTCTGCATTGCTTCCTGACGGTCCGCCGTTTTGGCATTGATTTCATCCATATGCTGGCCATACTGGAAGCTTCTGTCTGTATTCCACTGGTTCAGGTCGTTCAGATAGCGGCTGTAGGCCTGCTGGTACAGCTCCGGCACCTTGTCCGAAAGCTGGGAGGCGTAATAATCTCCTGCCTGGGAGGCCGCCGTCATGGCATAGCTGCTGGGAATCCCTCCGGTAGAGGCTGCCGCCGCCCCCAGGGCATTTTGTGTGGCTCGCTGACCCTCCCGCAAAAACTGCTTCTGGTACGCCGCGTATACCGGGTCTGTTTCCAGGTTATAGGAAAAGGTGGGCTTTGCCTCCTGCATGCTGAAGCTTCCGGGAGAGGGCTTATCCAGCTTGTACCCATTTCCCGATGTACCTGCCGTATAGCCTCCGTAATAACTTCTTGTCTGTTCCGCATGCCGGTTTGCCGCGTCCCGCTGCTCCTGAGTGGTGGCCGCATTGTAATCGATCTTAGACTGAAGCAGATCCATACCCGCATCGGGGTTTTCCTGCGCCAGCTTCCAATCCGCTGTGGAAAAGCCGTTTCCTTCTCCCCAGCCCTGCTTTTGCGCCGCTTTCAAAAAATCGTCATAAGTATGTGTGTACATATTTTTGCTCCTTTCCTTTTTTTCAAAGTGATCATTTTTCGTTTGCACTTGCTGCTATTGCTGTGTGAATTGTTGGGTCGATAATTTATGATTTATCGAACACTACTCACTGTCATCCTGAACAGAAGAGGCAAAGGCTCTTCTCGGTGAAGGATCTCGATTTGCAGAGACTGACGGGCAAAGGGCTTTTTTAGTCGCTGGCTAAGATAGAATCGAGATTCTTCGAGAAGATCCGAAGGATCTTTTGCTCAGCAATGACAGCGTGGGAGGAAGTCACTGGCGCGATAAATCATGGTTTATCAGCCAGCGGGTAAGCAGATGATTGCTCCGCAATCATTTGGCCTTACTTTAACAACTAATTACTAATAGCTAACAACTAATTGGGTAGCAGACCGGGCTGTTCCGGTTGTCCCATCTGTTCCGGCTGCCCCGGCTGCTGCGCCATTTGCGGCATTTCCTGCATCTGCGCCATTTGTGCCATCTGCGCTTCCTGAGCCTGGGCCTGCTGGGATTCTTCCTCCTGCCTGCGTTCCAGATACCGCTTGGTTTCCCCCGCACCGGGATAATGAAGCAGTTCCATTTTTCCCCAAAACAGGATCAGCGTGTTCAGCTCCGCAGGATTTCCAAAGGCTCCGCTTTGGAGATTCTGCCGGGTCTCCTGCCACATGGCCTCCCGGTTGTTGGCCAGGGGAGCGGTGGTATCGCAGGAAAACAGAAAGCCATCGTTCCAGTACCATTCCCCGGCGGCGTCCTGCTCCAGAAAATCATAGCGGTTAAATTCCTCGTACAGCGGGCTGCCGTCCATATCCCGGGAAATGACCGGGCGCTTTTCATCCGCATAGGCCAGCTTGAACTTGAACATGGCTTCAAAAAGCTGCGCGTAGGCGGAATCCTTCATCACCCGCTTGCTTTCCAGCCTTCCCGCAGCCTGACTGGCGGAAAATTCCTTGGCCTTGCCGGAGGTAGCGGTGGTGTCCCTTCTTCCCTGGAAGGAATCTGTAATGCCGATGATCTGCCTTGCTTCCTCATACACCTGGGCAAGATAGGCCATGTCCTGGGAAATATTCCCCTCCATGTCCTTTACGCTGATCATTTGAGCCGCTGCCGGGGTGCCGGGACGGATCACCTTCATGTCCTCCGCGTCCGCACGCAGGGAGGCATCGTCCGGGAGCACCAGGTAGCTGCCGGATTTTACCAGCTTTTCAATAATTTTCGTTTCGATCCGGTTGGCGGTATTCTGCTGATCTGCGATTTTATCCACATCGGAATCCCCCCAAAGCTGCCCAAACACGGAAACGCTTTTTTGCAGGATCACCGGAAAAATATCCGGCTTGTAATAGGGAATTTTGGTGGGCTCCGCTACAGTGACGGTACCGCCCTCTCCGTCCTCCTGCTCCCCTGCCACAACACCGGGAATCACTGAACCGTCTGACCGTGTCACCGGCTCCCACAGCTCCTCAAATTCCTCCTCTTTTGTTTCCCATACTCTGCACCCACACTTAGGGCAGGGCTTCTTTCCATCACCTTCCGGTTCCGGCTCTCCGCAGTCTCTGCATCTTCTGAGCCGCCTTGCCTGGTAATCCGGCAGATCCTCCAGCTCGGTATCGTTCACCCAGGAATACAGGCCGATCCCGCCGGAATCATTTTTATAGTAGGCGGTGTACTGCGTTACCAGATCGGTTCCTTCCTCTGTCTCCTGTTCCAGTTCCTCCAGGCTCACGCCGTATCTCTGGCGGATCCCCTCTTTCGTTTGGGGCAGCTTCAGAATGATGTAATCCATATCCTGAATTCCGGTGGTCACCCCCTCCTGGGGGATCAGCTGCCTGGGGTGTACCGCTGTTACCGCCAGCTCGCCTACTGTGGTATGGGTTCTTTTCCGGTTGTCCCACTCCACAAGGAAGCAAGCGCCGCCCTGAATGGGAACGGTGCGCTCCATCATATCGTTGATCTGCTCAAAGGGAAGCCTGTCCAACTCGTTGCGGAGCATGTCCTCAATGAGGCGCGCCTTTCCCTCGTCCTCTTTCCGCTTTGCTGTTACCTTCGGCTGCGGAATGCCGGAATTCACCTGGGCCTCGATCAGTTCCGCCGTCAGGTTTCTCACATGTGCGGCCTTTGTTTTCCTGTCTCCCTTTACCCGGGAGATCAGCCGGTTGCTTCCCAGATAAACGGCCTGCCGCTCGTCCATTGCGGCTCTGGCGCTTTGACAGGCGCTTTCTTTTTTCGCAAGCCAGTCCTGCCAGAGCCGCAGTCTGATTTTATTTGCCACAATTAAACTCCTTTCCTGCTTAGAACCTGTTCCTCATTTCATCGCACCCGTCTTTTTGGCAAATTTTCCGGAAAACCGCGTCAAAAATCCGCATACGCTGGGATACCGAACAGGTTCTTAAAACTCTTTGATTCTTGAAAGCAAAGTTCCTCTGAAAAAACTTCTCCGCTCCCATTACAAATTTGAGACTCCCAGATCCGACCCGGCGTAATATTCCCGGCTCAGAGAATAGAGAGTCCACGCACCCACGCCCTCCAGCCGAAGCCGCCAGTGATCGCACCGCCGGGGAATCATCGGGAGAATAAAGCTACGTTTTTTCGGAGCCGCCTGCAAAACAGAAAGGGGTTGCCAGCCTTCCTCGCTGTCAAATTTCAGTTTGACGGAAAGCTCAGCTCCGGGCTCCAGCTCTACCCGCAACTGGATCTTGGAAAAACCCTTTCCATCTGAGCTGTTTTCAATAAAATCCCCAAATTCCACATAGCTTGCAAGCTCTGGCTCTTCCCCTTCCGGCTCTGTGCTCCCGGTTGGATTGCAAAGCCACATTCCGCCCTCACTATCCAGAAGAACAAGGCTTCCGTTATCCCAGACAAAAGACAGCGCCTGGATCTCATCCTCCCTGTGCCACAGTCCCGTGCGGGTATCAAACACAAAAAGCCCCCATGCTCCCGTTTCCTGTTCCTTCATGGAAATGTAGTATTTTCTGCCGTCAGAGCCGCCTACCGCATTTTGATAGGTCATTTCTCCAAAGGCGCGGGAAATATCCTCCGGCATACCGCCGGAGCAGGACGCCACGCCGGATCGGGAAAGGTAAAACAACTTTTCCCCCGCTACCGCCAGGCTTTTTGCGGCCCCGGCCTTTACCCCCAGCCTGGCGCTCCCCATCACCTGAAAATTGCTGGGCTTGCTGCCATATACCTTATAAACGTGATCCTCCTTAAAAAACATGGGATATCCCATAAAGGAGCAGGCCGCCGTAAAATCTCCGGCGCTGCCTACATCCACGGCAAAGCTGTCGGTGGCAAGGCCCTCGAAGTTATTCCAGATAAAAGGGTTTCCCAGATAGGAAGCGTAAATGGAGTCTCCCTTGCAGCCCCATACCCGGTTTTCGTTTTCACACAGAAAGTCCATGTCCGGCACCTCCCGTTTAAGCGTTACCTTACCCGTCCAGGTCTCCTGGGCAAAGGTGTTTTCATAAAACCGCAGCTCCTTGCCGTTTTCTGAAATTTCCCGAACCACGGGCGTTTTATTATTTTCCGCAATGGCGCAGCCTGTGACCGTCACTGCCTCGTTTACGGCAAAGGGGAATTTTTCTCCCGTGGTTTTGATGGTATTGGCCGCCGCGTCCTTGCCGCCGTAAGTCCCGCTGGTAATGGTGACCGTACCCGTCCACTCCGCTTCCAAAGCGCCGAATTCCCCGGTGTCCGTGCGGTAATAGGCCTTGTCGGGAAAGATCAGCAGATATTTCCCCAAAGAGACAAATTCCTTTTTCCCGGCCTCCACCGTACCTTTTCTCTCCCCGTCCGCATAAAAGCCGGTACCGTCCACCCAGTACAGACCGTCGTGAGCGTACAGCCCACAGGGACTTTCCAGGCGGCGCAGAAGCCTCCGCTTTCTCCGGGTGCTGAGCAGAGGATATTTATCTCCCGTCATATTTTTCATATCCCACAGCGTGCCGTCTCCCGACCCCGGATTGTGGTCATAGCCCTTTACCTTTACCTGGGTGGTCTTTTTGATGCTGTCCCTGTATCGCATTTCGGGAAGCCCACTCATAAAAATCCTCCATTCCTTTTTTCGAAATTTGTGCCGGTGGTTGCAGCCGATTGCCGCTTTGCTTGTTGCGGCAAAGGCACAAAAACGGTGTGTGAAAA
>CAMVYG010000145.1 GCA_947171615.1 uncultured Clostridia bacterium | reverse complement strand
TCTGGCTGGTGTAGCTGTTCTCGTTGTCGTACCAGGAAACGACCTGTACCTGATAGGTATCGTCGTCCACCTTGGTGACCATGGTCTGGGTGGAGTCAAACAGAGAACCGTAACGCATGCCGATCACATCAGAGGAAACGATCTCGTCCACATTGTAGCCGAAGGACTCGCTGGCAGCAGCCTTCATTGCGGCGTTGATGCTGGCGGGAGTGATATCCTTGCCCTTTACAACAGCTACCAGAATGGTGGTGGAGCCGGTGGGTACCGGTACGCGCTGAGCGGAACCGATCAGCTTGCCGTTGAGCTCGGGGATCACCAGGCCGATGGCCTTGGCAGCGCCGGTGGAGTTGGGAACGATGTTCTGAGCGCCTGCACGAGCGCGGCGGAGATCACCCTTGCGCTGGGGGCCGTCCAGAATCATCTGGTCGCCGGTGTAAGCGTGAACGGTGGTCATGATGCCGCTCTGGATGGGAGCGTAATCATTCAGAGCCTTTGCCATAGGGGCCAGGCAGTTGGTGGTGCAGGAAGCAGCGGAAATGATGGTGTCTTCTTTGGTCAGAGTCTTCTCGTTGACGCTGTACACGATGGTGGGCAGGTCATTGCCGGCAGGAGCGGAGATAACCACTTTCTTAGCGCCGGCATTGATATGAGCCTGGCTCTTATCCTTGGAGCAGTAGAAGCCGGTGCACTCCAGCACTACATCTACGCCCAGCTTGCCCCAGGGGCAGTTATTGGCGTCGGGCTCCTTGTAGATGGTGATCTTCTTGCCGTCTACCTCGATATAGTTATCCTCGCCCTCGCCCTCATTGTAGTTCACAGTATGGCCCTGAGCCACATAGTTGCCCTGAGCGGTATCATACTTGAGCAGATGAGCCAGCATCTTGGAGCTGGTCAGATCATTGATAGCGACGACCTCATACCCTTCCGCGCCGAACATCTGACGGAAAGCCAGACGGCCGATACGGCCAAAACCATTGATTGCAACTTTTACGGACATTGGGAAAACCTCCTAAAAATGTGATAAAAGCATTTTGCTACTCTTATTTTACTGTATTTTTCTGGAATTTACAAGGCCCTGACAGAAAAATATCACTTTTTTCTGTGCAAAAGTTAAAGCGGGGTGAAAAAGCCTTCACCCCGCTTTAAAAAGATCGAAATCCTTTCCTTTTCAGTCTCCGCTTTTCCGGCCTCTGTTTTCCTCAGTTTGGGCGGAAGCGCCGGGCGGCGGTACGATGAGCAGGCTGCTCTTCCCCGCCCTCTTTGGGGCCGGAGCTTTTGCGAATGCTGTACTTTCGAAATGTCATTAAAAACACCAGTAAAAACAGGGAAACACCTAAGCTGGAAAGCTGGATCATTGCGGGAATTTCCCCGGAATAGCTTTTCCCCAGCAGCAAAAGCGCCAGATTGGAAAAAGAATAGGTCACAGTCAACACCACGGCAAAGCCCCCGGCAACAAACACCCGTTTCGCAGCGGATTCCTCCTCTACCCCGGCAAAAAGCTTACAGAGATAAAACAGAGAAAGCAATACGCTGGCTCCACCTGCCACGGCAAAGAAGTTCTCCACAAAAGAGGAAGATTTCGCATAAAACATGTACACAAGAATCAGGTAAGCAATTCCCCAAAGCACCGCCACCAAATAAAGGAGCGGCACTTTTTCTACAGAATTCTTTCCCTGGAAAAAGCCCACCGCCACAAAAAGCTGCACCGCGCCAAACAGAAAGCAGGACACCAAAAAAGCGATATGGATCACACCGCGCTCTGCTGAATCATAGGCGGAAGCGCCGGTTTGCAGATATCCGATGTAATCTACCGTTTGCAGCAGCGCGGAAACGATCAAAGCCCCGCCGGACACTACCGCCGTGACCCCCAGCATATTATTTTTCCGGGGAATATACGGCCCAAAATAGCGCCGGGAACGAAAGCACATGGCTGCCGCCAGCAGGGAAGTAAGCAGTACAAAAATCAGGCTGCACCACGCCATGACCCCGCCATCGGTATAAAAACCCGTTTCATAATCGAAATAGTAAAGCATTTGAATGGCACGCAGAAGCACCCCGCCGCCAAAACCAACGCACGTGACCTTCAGAGCGTTGCCAACATTCATAAAAGAGAGATCTTTCCAGTTTTTTTCCATATGTCTGCCTTTCCTGCCTGCCTAAAATATCTGCCATTACAGCGAAGCCTTCGTGCTTTCAGCACCTGCCCCGCATTCGGGTACTGGAGCCAAGCTCCAAAGCCCAGTGCCTATTATATCATTATCTATATGAAAATCCAAGGGAAAAGGGAAATTTTCTCTGCGCCCCTGTAACCAGCCAGGTATTATCGCTGGTTCAAGGGCACATAAGTCTGGGCCACCGGCAACGCCCGATAAGCAGGGCGCATGATCCGCCCGCCGGTGGTCAGCTCTTCGATTCGGTGAGCGCACCAGCCCGCAATACGGGACACGGCAAACATCGGCGTGAAAAGGTCTTCCGGGATCCCCAGCATTTCATAGACCAAACCGGAATAGAAATCTACATTGGCGCTGATGACCTTTTGGTTTCCGGTCACCCGCTGATACGCTGCCGGAGAAAGCTTTTCCACCAGCTCGTAAAGCGCCAGCTTTTTATCAAAGCCCTTTTGCGCCGCCAGTTCTCCCGCTTTCTGCTTCAAAATCACGGCGCGCGGATCGGAAAGGGTGTAAATGGCATGTCCCATACCATAGATCAGACCGCTTCCGTCCGCCCCACCGTCCCGAAGGATCTTTTCCAGATAAGCGGTAACTTCATCCTCGTCCTGCCAATCCTTCACGTTCTCCATGATATCGTTCATCATCATGCGCACTTTATGGTTGGCGCCGCCATGCTTATATCCCTTTAAGGAGCCTATTGCCGCGCCGATGGCGGAATAGATATCCGTACCGGCAGAGGTCAGCACCCTGGTGGTAAAGGTGGAGTTATTGCCGCCCCCATGCTCCGCGTGAAGCACCATGCACAAATCTAAAAGCTTTGCTTCCTCCCGGGTAAATTTCTTATCAGGACGCAGGGCATTGAGAATGGCTTCCGCCGTGCACTGCCCCGGCTCATAGGGGTGGAAAAACATGGTTTCGTGGTCAAAATAGCGGCGCTTTGTCTGATAGGCATAAGACATAATTGACGGCAATCTGGCAATCAGAGAAATGCTTTGCCGCATATTGTTTTCAAGAGACAAGTCTTCCGGGTCAGTATCATATGAATATAAGGTGAGCACAGACCGGGCCAGCTTATTCATAAGATTCCGGGAGGGCGTTTTTAAAATCGTGTCTTCCAGAAAATATTCCGGCAACTCCCGGTTATCGTACAAAAGCCCGCACATGCGGTCAAACTGACGGCGATTGGGCAGCTTGCCAAAAATCAACAGCCAGGCTACCTCCTCAAAGCCGAAGCGGTCTTCCTGCTCACAGCCCTCTACTATTTTTTCGATATCGATGCCGCGATAGGTCAGGCGGCCTTTATCCGGCACCTTGTCTCCATCATCGATCAAATAGCCGTGCACATTGCACACATGGGTCAGCCCCGCCATAACGCCGGTGCCGTCAGGATTACGCAGGCCGCGCTTGACCCGGTTCGATTCATATTCCTCTTTGCTGATCTTATTGTTTTGTCTATATTCCTCACAGAGCTCCTGAATGGTGGTGCTGGTATCGCTTTCACTGTTCAACCTTTGCATGAGAGCCGCTCCTTTCCTGTTTCGCTGTTGTTTGATTGTACCGCAGCAAGCGGCGGAAGTCAACACAAGAAGAATTATAAAGAGACAAAAAATTCATTTTTGAGCTTTTTTATCTCGAATCCATGGGAATTTTTTGCTTTTTTGAAAGACGCCATGAAAAAATATGTAAAAGGAGACTTGATCACCATGCAGAATCAAAGAAAAAAAAGAAGGATCAAACAAATGCTTTTCGCTATTCTCATTCTCTATGCCGCCATTGTTCTGCTGCCGGCCTGCGTGTATGCCTTTAGCAAGAGGCATTCTGCCAAAGCTTCTTCCTCATCTGACCTGGAAAAGCCCATTTCGGCAATGGCACAAAGCAGTTCCGCTCCGGCGGTTTCCCTTCCCGCGTTTTTAGACCGGGGCGTTCCAGGCCAGAACAAAAGTCCTTCTGCTCTTTCTGAAACAGACGTTTTTTCTCTTTATGACCACGCCACCGGAGAAAAGCTTTCCGTTCCGGCTTCCAGGCTGCTGCCTGCCGCCATTGCCTGCGAAATGGATCTTTCCGCCCCGAAGGAAGCGCTGAAGGCCCAGGCTGTGGCCTGTTACACCCTGTTTTCCCGAAAACGGGCAGCCGGAGAAGTGATTGAATGTGACAGCAGCCGTTGGCTGGTGTGGGTTCCCGAGGAAGCCATGCAGACCCGCTGGGGGGAGGACTTTGAAAGCAATCTGGAAATTTTGAAAACAGCGGCAAACGAAGTGGCCGGAGAACTTTTGCAGTGGGAAGGACAGCCGATTTTAGCGGCGTATTTCGCCATTTCCTCCGGCAGCACGGAAACCGCAGCGGCCGTATGGGGAACCGATCTTCCCTATCTTCAGGCGGCGGCCAGCCCGGGAGACCTGTTCAGCAGCGGCTATGCCAGCACTGTCACGCTCACACCTCAGGAATTCAAAGAAGCCGCTTCCTCCTATTTTACAGAGGTCTCCCTTGATTTTTCCGGTCCGGAAGAGCAGTGGTTGACTGAACTCACTTATACCCCTTCCGGTTATGTAAGCTCCGCCCATTTAGGCGGAAAGACTGTAACCGGCACCGACCTTCGCAGCGCTTTTTCCCTGCGAAGCGCCTGCTTCCAGGTGGAGAAAACGGAAGAGGGCTTTTGCTTTACGGTTCACGGCTGGGGCCACGGCGTGGGCATGAGCCAGGCAGGCGCCATGTTCCTGGCAAAACGGGGAGAAAGCTACCGGGATATTCTTTCCTATTATTACCCCGGAACCACCCTCACTTTTCAGAAGACAGATGCACGTCCAGCTGCGGATACGGAATAGTAATGCCTTCCCGGTCAAAGGCTTCCTTGACCGCCTCCTGCATGGTATAATAGAGATCCCAGTACTCTTCCTGTCTGCACCAAAGCTTTGCCACCAGCGTGACGGAGCTGTCCTTCAGCTCTCCTACCGCGATCACAGGAGCGGGCTCCCGCAGCACCCGTGAATCTGCCAATGCAGTGTTTGCCAGTACTTCCTTGGCCCGCCGCAGATCGGCCCGGTAGGAAACCCCATAGCTTAAATCCAGCCTGCGGGTGCCGTTGCTGGTGTAATTCACCACCACGCCGCCGGTGATTTGGGAATTCGGCACGATCACCTCTTTGTTGTCAAAGGTAAAAAGAACGGTATAGAGGATCTCAATGCGCTTTACGGTTCCCTCATAATTGCCGAAAGCCAGATAATCTCCCATTTTGAAGGGCTTTGTAAAAATGATCTGCATCCCGCTGACAAGATTGGAGAGACTGCCCTGCAGGGCAAAGCTGGCAGTAAGACCGGCCGCTCCCAACGCCGCGATCAGAGATGTGATATTCACCCCTAATTGCGCCACCGCGCTGACAAAAGCCACTACCAGGACAAGCGCCTTGACAAGCGATCCGGTAAAGCTGACCACCAAAGGCTCCAGCTTTCCCTTCTGCATTGCTTTTTTAGTCAGCCGTGACGCCAGCTTTGCAAGAAACCAGCCGACAAAAAAGATCACCGCCGCCAGCAGCAGATTTCCGGCAAAGTCCCCCAGCCAGCGCAAAACAGATTCCAGCAATTCTTTCCAGGATGATTCCATATCATTCTCCCCC
>CAMVYG010000144.1 GCA_947171615.1 uncultured Clostridia bacterium | reverse complement strand
TCGCTTTCGTCCCCTGTCAAGCCATAGCCCAACATCACAAAACCTACCGGTACGCCGTTCTCATAGATCCCCAAGGGAAGGGCAGTATAACCGGAGGCGGTGGTAGCATATGCCTCCAAAATGCTCACGTCATTGGAAGCTACAAATTCCTTTTGTTCCGGAAAAACCTTCAAATCAAGAAGCTCCCACAGATTGCTTAAATCTACTTTCCGCAACTCCACTTTATCCTCATCTCCTTCCCGTATCGTCGCTTAACAACAGGAAAATAACCGTACAACACGCCCTTGAGTTTACATAACTCTAGAACAAACTGTACCCGACCCGACGTTGAAATATGTTTTTTACTGGTCTATTGATTTTGCAAAAATAATTCAAACGCCATTAAGTTTACATAACTTAATTATTTCTCCGCCGGTAACAGACGATTTCCGGGTCGGAGCCGCCCTCTCCGTATTCACATACCAGAAGATAATTTTCATCGGCAGTCAGGCCGTAACAGCGGTCACTGCCCTTCTTTTCCAGCTGATTGCCCCAGTAAATACGCTTATCATCCCAGAGCTTTACTTTTTGCCCGCCGGGCAGCGTATATTCCAAATTGATATAAGAACCGGGCAAAGCGTTCAGGCTTTTGACTTCCTCCATATCTTCAATATGCAGATCATTGAATTCCCGAATCAGCTTTTCCTTTCCGGGGCAGCCCTGCTCAAAAGGACGGCAGTCCTTACAGGCGCCCTGCCGGGCACAACCGGAGATCACGCATTTTCCAACGCCGCCTATCTCTTCACAGCCGGGGCAGGTTTCTTTTCCAGGACATTCATTGCAATTCAGTCCGCAAATCGTTTTCATAATTGCTTCCTCTTTCACTCAAATTTCACCGCCGTGAGCCGCCAGGTATTCCCTGAGCTTCTTTTCAAACTCCAGAAACGCAAAACCACGGTGGCTGCGGGCGTCCTTTTCCTCATCGCTCATTTCCCCGAAGGTCCTGCCCTCCTGCTCAAAAATAGAATCATAGCCGAAGCCGTTTTCCCCACGGGACTCAAAGGCGATGGTACCAAAGCATTTCCCCTCCACGTCGATCCGGTCTCCATTGGGAAATACAGCGCACACAGCGCTTACAAAGTGGGCGCCCCGCTGCTCCACCGGCACCCCCTGAAGCTTTTGAAGCAGGGTAACTCTCCGCTTTCCCGGCTCGGCAAACCGGGCGGAATAGATGCCTGGCGCGCCGTCCAGATAGTCCACGCACAGGCCGGAATCGTCCGCCACGGCGGGAAGTCCGGTTTCCCGGCAGGCCGCCTCCGCCTTAATAAAGGCGTTTTCTCCAAAGGTTTTCCCGGTTTCCTCCGGCTCGGAAAGCTCCGCTGTAACTACCTCGATCCCCATAGGCTCCAGCAGCCGCTGAAATTCCACTATTTTTCCCTGATTGTGGGTTGCGATCACAAATTTCATGTTCCCTTTCTCCTTTCCCATGTATCCCGATCACCGGTTTTCCACTGTGATCAGAAGATTTCGAACCAGGCGCTGATCGTCCCGGTCCAGCGCCCGGTCATCCCGCCAGCGGATAAGCTCCGGCAGCAGCTCCTGAACGCTTTCACCCTTGTCCAGCCGTTCCATCAGATCTTCCACAAACACCCGGAACCGCCTGTGCTTTTCCTCTTCGCTTTCCTCCGGCTGCTCCTGAGAAACCGCCTGGGGTGCCTCCTGAACTACAGGCTCCGGCTGTGAAGCTGCTTCCACCGCCTGTTGAGAGCTCTCTTCCCCTTCCGGTTCCGGCAACGCTTCTCCCGTATCAAACAAAGCATTGGTAAAGGCGGCGGCGTCAAAGGGCTGTAGGTCGTCCACCTGCTCCCCAACGCCGATAAATTTAACGGAAAGGCCCAGATCCTTTTTGATGGGCAGCACAACGCCGCCCTTGGGGGTACCGTCCAGCTTGGTCAACACGATTCCCGTGATCTCCGCCACGCTTTGAAATTCTCTGGCCTGGTTCACCGCGTTCTGGCCGGTAGCGGCGTCCAGCACCAGCAGGGTCTCCCGATCGCAGCCGGGCGCCTCCCGGTCAATGATCCGGGAAATTTTGGCCAGCTCGTCCATAAGGTTTTTCTTATTGTGCAGCCGTCCCGCGGTATCGCAGATCACCACGTCACAGCCCCTTGCCTTGGCGGCGGAAAGGGTATCAAACACCACGGCGGCGGGGTCTGCCCCTTCTCCATGCTTGATCAGCGGCACTTCCGCCCTTTGGGCCCACACTTCAAGCTGCTCGATGGCGGCGGCCCGGAAGGTATCGGCGGCTCCCAGGATCACAGACTTCCCTTCCGCCTTCAAGCGGGCGGCAAGCTTGCCGATGGTGGTGGTTTTTCCCACACCGTTGACCCCGATCACCAGGATCACAGAGGGCTTTGTGGAAAGATGCAGGGTGTCGTCTCCGGTAAGAAGCTCCTGCACGATCTCCTTGAGCTCCTCCAGGATCAAAGAGGGATCGGTTATCCCTTTTTCCTTGATCTTTTTCCGCAGCTGATCCGTAATGAAAACCGAGGTATCTACCCCCACGTCTCCCATGACCAGCAGCTCTTCCAGCTCCTCAAACAATTCCTCATCGATCTTCGTAAAGGAATTTACCATTTGAGTGATTTGCCCGCTGATATTGTCTCTGGTCTTTTTCAGGCCATCTCTGATTTTATCAAAGAATCCCATATTATTCCGCCTTTCACGTCATACTATTTCTGCATGGGAACTCAGGTTCCGAATTCCGCCGCTTCCTCAGTCTTCAAAGCCAAAAGCTTTGAAACGCCCTCATCCTGCATGGTCACGCCATAGAGCATGTCGCTGCCCTCCATAGTGCCCCGGCGGTGGGTGATAGCGATAAACTGTGAGTTCCCGCTCATTCTGCGTAAGTATTGGGCAAACCGGTTGACGTTCACATCATCCAGCGCCGCCTCGATCTCATCCAGCACACAGAAGGGCGGAGGATTGACCCGCATGATGGCAAAATAGATGGAAATGGCCACCAGCGCCTTTTCGCCGCCGGAAAGAGACTCGATATGAGTTACGATCTTTCCCGGCGGGTGTACCTTGATCTCAATGCCGGAGCGCAGTACATCCTCGGGATCGGTAAAGGAAAGCTCCGCCGCTCCGCCGCCAAACAGCTCCCGGAAAATGGAACCGAAGTGGGAGTTGATCTCCGCAAACCGCAGGGTAAACTGCTCCCGCATGTGCTTTGTCAGATCATCGATCAGAGAAAGCAGCTCTGCTTTGGATTTTTCCACATCGCCGATCTGGGTTTTCAAAAACTCGTACCGTTCCGACACTTCCTTATATTCCACCACGGCTCCAACGTTTACAACGCCCAGAGCGCGGATCCTGTTTTTCAGGTCTGCCAGCTTCCGTTGGGCCTCGGCCAGATCCTCAATTTTCGTCCCAACCTCTTCTGCCTCCCGGCGGGTCAGCTCGTATTCCTCCCACAGCCGGGTCAGAATGGTATCGTATTCCTTTTGCAGGCTGTCGGAGCGCTCCTGAAGCCTTGCCAGCTCATGGCCGATATTTTCCCGCTCTAAGCCGATCTCCCGTTCTTTCGCACGCAGGTCGCCGGCTTCTTTTTCCAGAGCAATGCGCTTTTCCGCAATGGCCGCAACGCTCTGGCGCTTTTCTTCGGCTTCTTTTCGCAGGGCATCTGCCTTTTCCTTACAGCCCTCGATCTGCTGTTCCAGCTCTGCCGTGCGTCCCTTTAAGGACTCAATTTCCAAACGAAGCTTTTCCGCGGCTCCGGCAGAATCCAGTTTTCTGGCTTGCAGGGCCTCAATAGATGCCTGCAAGGTCTCCTTATCCTTCTGGGCGGAAAATTCGCTGAGCCGGATTTCCTGGATCGTACGGGAAATATCATCACAGCGGGCCATTTGCTCCTCCCGGCTTCCAGCGAGCTTGCTGTTTTCCGCCTCGGCCTCTGCCGCCTGCCGGGTCAGCTCCTCTATGATTTTTAAAGCTGCCTGCTCCTGAGCTTCCAGTTCCTGCAGCCGCCCGGCGGAATCGGTTTTCTCCTTTTCCAGCCCGGCAGCTTCCGCCTGCACTGCTTCCAGCTCCCGTTCATTTCGAACGCATTCCGCCGCGATCTTAATGCGCTCCTCCTGCCGCCCGATCAGCTCTCCCTTGGCCGCTTCCAGCTCCGCTTCCCCGGAGGACAGTTCTGTCTGCCGTTCCTTCCACGCCGCCTGGGCCTCTTCAGCCTTTTTTTGCAGGGCGGCGGCCTTTTCCCGCACCCGCTGAATTTCCGAAGCCCGGCTTAACAGCCCGGAATTTTTTGCCCTGGAACCGCCGGTCAGGGAACCGCCGGCGTTTACCACCTGACCGTCCAAGCTGACAATGCGGAACCGGTATTTTGTCCGCTTGGCAATGGCAACGGCGCTGTCCAGATCCTCCGCCACCGCCACCCGGCCCAGCAGGGAATCCCGAATACCGTCATACTTTCCTTCACAGCTGCACAGCTGGGAAGCAATGCCTACAAAGCCGGGCATTTCCTCCATTTCCTTTTCATCCAGCACAGTGCCCCGAATGGTGGTAAGAGGCAGGAAGGTGGCCCGGCCCAGATCCCGCTGCTTCAGCAGATTGATGGCGCTTTTCGCGTCCTGCTCCGTTTCCACTACAATATTCTGCATCGCGCCGCCCAAAGCGGTCTCCAGCGCCACGGCGTATTCTCCCGGCACCTTCAAAATGCGGGAAACCGGGCCGCAGATCCCGGAAAGGATTCCCCGGCCTGCTTCCTTCATCACAGCTTTAACGCTTTGCGCAAAGCCCTCAAGATTCCGTTCCAGATCTTCCAAAAGCCTTGCCCGGCGCAGCTGCTCGTTGGCGTCCAAAGTCAGCTTATCAAAGCTCTCCCTGGCTTCCGCGGCCTTCTTCCGCCGGGTCTCCAACCGAAGCTCATAACCCTTTACGGTGTTTTCTCCGGCGGAAATGGCGGCTTCGGTATCTGCCAGCATCTGGCGAAGCTCCTCCGCTTCCTTTCGGGCGGATGCTTCCTTTTCCCTGGCTCTTTGAACGCTTTCCTCTACCGCGCTGCCCCGCAGACGAATCTCCGCCATGGAGGACTGCGTAGAAGAAAGCCGGATCCGTTCTTCTGAAAGGGTGGCGTTCCGCTGGGCAGCTTCCACCGCTGCCTGTTCCATCTGCCGGGTGGCCTCATCTGCCCCCTGGCGCAGCTCTTCCAGCCGCTCCGTATAGGAAACCAGCTTATCGCGGCTTTCCTCGATCCGCCGCCCCTTTTCCTCTAATTCCTCCTGCTTTTGGGCGATCTCCCGGTCAATGGCTTCATCGGATTCCTTCGCTTCACCGATCTGCTCCTCCAGCCGCGCCATATCCCGGTTATTGTGCTCAATATCATTTTTCAGAAGGTCGATCTCGCCCTCGGTACGCACCGCCTGTTCGTCCAGCCCGGCAGCTTCTCCGCGCACCTGCTCCATCTGCCCGGTGCAGCCGCCTGTTTCCCGAAAATTTTCTTCGATTCGGGCGGCGATCTTCTCTACTTCCTCTTCGATTTCCTCGTGTCTTGCCTTTGCCAGAGCAATTTTTTCCTCGTGCTCCCGCAGAGTTTTCCCGGAGCGGTTCAGGGTTTCCAGCCAAATACCGATTTCCAGGCCCTTCTTCTCCTCGTCATAGGCGATAAATTTTTCCGCCTTTTCTGCCTGAATTCGCAAGGGCTCTACCCGCTCCTCCAGCTCTCCCAGAATATCCCGGAGACGCACCAGGTTTTCCTCTGCCTTCTGAAGCCTGCGTTCCGATTCCTCCTTGCGGTAGCGGTA
>CAMVYG010000143.1 GCA_947171615.1 uncultured Clostridia bacterium | reverse complement strand
TGGTTTACGCTGATCTCCGCCCCGGTTAGGCCAAGGCTGTCGTGCAGCTCTGTTCTTGCGGCAGGCGCAATGCTTACTTTGGTAAAGTTTTTCATAGGGATAGCCTCCATTCTTTGTTGTAACTCTAATGAGTACATCAAAAGTATAGCAGCTTCTTGTTGTAATGTCAAGAGTTACAACAAATTTTCTCCCGGGTATCCTCCAAAAGCTTCTGAAGGGTAATGGATTCCATTTCCCGCTCCATTGCCCTTTGAATCTGTGCAAGCCTTCCATCTAAAACCCCATGGATATTTCTTCCTACAGGGCAAAGCGGATTGGGATTTTCGTGGAAATGAAAAAGCTCCCCTTCCTCCACACATTCCACCGCATGGTAAATATCCAGCAGCGTAATGCTTTCCGCCGGCTTCATCAGCTCCGCGCCGCCCGTGCCCCTTGCCACACGGACAATTCCCGCCGCTTTAAGCTGTTGCAGCAGCCTTCTGATTACCACAGGATTTACCGCTACGCTGGAGGCCAAAAGGTCGCTTGTTATCTTGTGCTCCCCTTTCAGCAGCTCCATGCACAGGAGAACATGAACCGCAACTGTAAATCTGCTTGAGATCTGCATAATACACTTCCGTTTCTTCCGGCAAAAAATGGGCTTTGCCGATCACTTTCCTACTGGTTCAGATCCTTTTTGATCTGGGTGGTGGAAATTTCCGGCGTGCGGGGCAGGTAAACCACCTCGCACTGCTCCTTCAGGAAGTCAAATTTCCCTTCCCAGTCGTCCCCCATCACAAAGGTATCCACATGGTATTCCTTTACATCCCGGCTTTTCTGATCCCAGCTTTCCTCGGGAATGACCAGGTCCACATAACGAATGGCTTCCAGCAGCTGCTTTCTCTTTTCATAGGAGAAATAGCATTTTTTCTGTTTTTCATTCCAGTTGAATTCATCGGTAGACAGGGCCACGATGAGATAGTCGCCGTACTGCTTGGCCCGGCGAAGCAGATTGATATGCCCGTAATGCAGCAGGTCAAAGGTGCCGTAGGTGATCACGCGCTTCATTGAGATTTCCTCCTTTGCTCCATGTAATCTATCGTCTCTTTGGCAGCCGTACCGGTATTTTCCACCATGCCGAATTCCTGCCGGAACTGCCTGATCCGCTGGGCCTGTCCCTCCTCCTCAAAGGAAAGAATGCTGTTTTCCAGCTCCTCATTATTCCCTGCCCGGGAAAAAGGAAGCTTCTCCAGGTCAAAGGTAAAATTTCTGTCGTCTTGATAGGCCGCAAGGTCGTTTACATACAGAAAGCAGGGCTTTCCGGTATTCATAAAATCAAACATGGAGGAGGAATAATCGGTCAGCAGGGCGTCGCAGGCCAGATACAGCTCCCCGATATCCGGATAATCCGAAGCGTTTCGCACCATATGGGGCAAATGCAGCTGTGCCGCTTTCTCCGCCACATTGGGGTGAAGCCTTGCTAAAATCAGCCATTCTCCGCCGAAACGCTTTTCCAGCGCCTCCACGCAGCGCCCGTACTCCACGTCATAGACCGAAAGTCCCTTATCCTTACGGTATGTGGGGGCGTAAAGCAGCAGCTTTTTTCCCTGCTCCAGCCCCAGGGCATTCCGCACCTTTTCCGCAAGCTCCGGGCGGCTGCCGCACAGAAGATCGTTTCGGGGAAAGCCGCATTCCAGAATCTCCCCCTCATACCAGAAGGCCCGGCGGTAGATCTCCGTTAAAAACCGGCTGTCGGAAAGGAAAAGGTCCGCCATTTGAGAATCCTTTTTCGCCGTTTCCACATACTCCGGGTCCAAGGCCTCCACAGCGTCCCCTTCAATGCGCTTGAAAGGAAAGCCGTGCCAGGTTTGAATATAGTACTGGCTGGGCCTCTTAAACAGATGCCCCCACTTCCGGCAGTTATCGATCCACACACCGGCAGTGGCCCGGTGGTAAATTTCCCCGAAGGTGCCGAGAAAAACCGGGTGGATCTCCTTTGGCAGAGAGGCTGCTTCCTGTTCTCCTTTTACCGTCCAGTACACCTCATAGCCACGCCGAAGCAGCTCCTCCGCCAGAGGCTTGGGATTGTCGGAATACCCTCTGCCGATAAAGCTTTGACAAAAGGCTTTTTTCTGTTTCTTCGGCAGCAAAGAGCAAAATAGCCCCAGGCCGTTTCGGGTAAGCTTTTGCACCAGGCTCATAGCTTTTTCGCCTCCTTCACAGGCTTCTGCGGTTCCTCAGAGCCGCTCATCAGATGGCGGTTTCTCACAATGACCACCAGGCGGAACACCAGAATGGCAAAATCTGTTAAAGACGTGAGCACGCACAGGGAAACCAGATTGATCCCCCAGGTGAGGAAGGAAACCCCCACGCCGACAAGATACACCACGGTGCCAAAGGCCACGGAAATATTGGCGTATTTCGCAAGCCCCATGGCTCCCAGGGTGGGATAGCCCAAAACGTAATTGGGGAAGGTGAACACCGCTGCGGGGATCAAAAGGCGAAGAGGCAGCACCACCTGAGGGCCCACCTCCTCACCCAACCACACCTCCAGCAGCCAGGGAGCAAAGAGGAACACAACGGCGCAGCCGGCCAGAATAACGGGATAAAGATACAGCATGGCCTTTTTGATCAGCTTAAAATTCCTGTGCTTCATCATGTGGGGATACAGGCTGTCGCTGATGGGGGACATGCCGCTTCTGGCGGTGCTGATCACCTTATCGGCGTTGCTGTAAAGTCCGGTGGCCGCAGGGCCGGCAACATTTTTCAGCAGAATACCGTTTAAGTTGGAATTGATCGCGGCAGACACCTTGGAAAGAAAAAACTGGGAAGCGTCCTTGATCTCCAGCCAGATATCCCGGAAAGAAACCTTTGCAAACCGCAGCCCGATCCGGGAAAACAGGTGCCAGTACACAAACAGGGTAGCCGCCGCGTTGCCAATGGCGGAGATCAGCGGCACCAGGTAGTAATCCTCAGGCTTTTGAACGAAGACGAACACCATGGCCGTGGCAAACACCTTGACCAGCACGGCCCGCACGGTAATGGCGGACATTTTTTCCAGTCCCCGGTACATGAAGTCCGGCAGCAGCGCCACCATGCAGACGTACAAAAGGTAAAAGACATAGGCCAGAAGCTCTCCCGGTTCCTTTAGAGAGGGCCGGATAAAAATCATCAGGATCAGGAAAGACGCCGCCATCAGCAGGCACTTTGCCGCCACCACACAGGTAAGGGTTTTGTTCAGATATTTCTTATCCTCCCGGTGCCGGGAAATTTTCGCCGTGGCGGACATGATAAAGCCGAAATCGATGAGGATCTGAAAAAAGTTGGTGGTATATTGGGCCGCGCCCAATATACCCAGCTTTTCCACCCCCAGTACCCGGGCCTGATAGCCCTGGGTCACAAGCCCTAGAAAGGCGTTGGAAAAAGTGAGAATATAGAGCATGATGGTGTTTTCCAGCAGAACATGGGGCTTTCTCTGCCGAAATTTTTCTAACAGGTTCATGGCCTTGCCCAAGCCTTCACGGAAAAGGAGAGTGGCACTTCTTCCTTTCTGCGAAAGCGATCCTTTCTTTCAGAAATACAGGAAATTCAGCCCCTTGCCCGGAACAAAAGGGCCGCGGGAAGATACAGCCGCTTTTCCAGGAGAAAGGCGACCAGCTTCTGCTTTTTCGGCAGATCCCGCATATAACTGTTTTTCCGGTAATCGGGGAAATGCTTTGTCAGATAGTCTTGCAGTCTGGGAAGCAGCGGATGCTTTCTGTCTGCCCGAACCACCCGCACAGCAGCCTGATAGAGGTGAGAAAAGGTGAGAAAGCACAACTCCTCCCGGTACTCCTCAAACAGCCCCTTTTCCTGAAAATAGCCCAAAATTGCGTCAAAGGTATCTAAAATTTCCGAATTGCGGTCCAAATTGGTATTCCGCATGGTGGAGCCGAAGCGCTGAAAATAATTGTAGCCGATATAGTCCAAAAACACCATGCGTCCCGCCTCCGCCATGAGCATGGGGGTGAGACGGGCGTCCTCATACCACATGCGGGGCGGATATTCCACCCCCGCCCGCTGGAACAGGTCTCGCCGATACAGCTTGTTGGCCGTAGCGGGGGCGGTCAGCAGAAGGTTTTTATGCTCTCTGAGGGTAAGCCCCACATTTTTCGGCACATTTTCCGTGAGGGTGGCAAGAACTCTCCCGCCCTCTTCCACAAAGCGCATGCCAAACATGACCAGATCGGCGTTTTCCCGTTCCCCCGCCTCCATGGTTTTTTCCAAAAGCTCGGGGTCGATCCAGTCGTCTCCGTCCACCTGCAAAAGCCATTTTCCCACAGCCGCCCGAATGCCGGCATTTCTGGCCGCGCCCGGCCCGCCGTTTTCCTGATGGATCACCCGGATCCGGGCGTCCTTTTCCGCCAGGGTATCGCACAGCTCTCCGCCGCCGTCGGTGGAACCGTCGTCAATAAGCAGCAGCTCAAAATCCCTCTCTGTCTGGCAGAGAATGGAAGCAACGCATTTTTCCAGATAGTCTTTTACATTGTAAACGGGAATGATCACACTGGCCTTTGGCATAAAGCACCTCGAAAGTTAGTCGTTAGAGATTAGTTATTAGTTGTTAGAAAGGACATTTTTTAGATTTTAGATGCTGGATTCTGGATGCTGGACAAATGTGGTTTTGCTTCGCAAAACAAAGAATGAAGGGCATATCTATTTGCTGTCATCATGGGACAACAGCTCAGCCCTTTACCTTGAAAAGCACAGCGATCAGGAAATAGAGCTTCTTTTCCAGAAGAGACAGGATCAGCTTCTGATTTCCGGTAAGGGTGCAGAGATATTTGTTTTGCCGGTAATCGGGAAAATGCTCCCGCAGATAGGCGGCAAATTTCGGAAGCAGAGAATGGCGGCGATCCAGCCGGATCACTCGCACGGAAGCGGTGAGATACCCATGAAACAGCGTTAAAAAGCACAGCTCATCCCGATATTCCTCAAACAAATTTTGCTCCCGGAAATAGGCAAAAATATCGTCAAAGGCCTCCAGGATCTCCACATTTCGTTCCACATTACTGTTTTGAATGATGGAGCCCGGCCGCTGCAAATAGTTATAGCCGATATAGTCCAGAGAAACCACCCGCTCCGCAAAGAGCTCCAGCTTCAGGGTGGTGCGGATATCCTCATACCACACCCGCAGGGGATAGCGCACGCCGGTACGCTCAAAAAGGCTCCTCTTATAAAGCTTATTCCAGGCGCAGGGGGAAGCCAAAAACAATTCCCTGTGATCCTTGGGGCAAAACCCCTGATTTTTGGGAAGGGCGTCCCGGAATACCCCCAGTTCCTTTCCCTGCAAATCCACCGAACGGAAGCCGAAAAGAACCAGCTCCGCGTTTTCCTTCTCTCCCGCCTGCAAAGCCTTCCGCAGGGTGTCCGGCTCAATCCAGTCGTCGCTGTCCACCAGCAGGAGCCACTGACCGGAAGCAGCCTCGATTCCGGTATTCCGCGCGCCGCCCAGGCCCCGGTTTTCCTGATGGATCACCCGGATCCGGCTGTCCTTTTCGGAAAGGGCGTCGCAAAGCTCGCCGCTGCCGTCCTTTGAGCCGTCGTCAATGAGCAGCAGCTCAAAATCCCGCTGCGTTTGACTGAGGATGGAATCCACGCATTTTTCCAGATAGTCCTTTACATTGTAAACCGGAACAACAATACTGACCTTGGGCACAAAAGCACCTCCAAAAACCGAAATATTGTTTATTCTTCTCAAAAAAGCTGGTTTCTATCACTATAAAGCAGTTCTTGCGCTTCCGGCGCTGTAAAACAGCTTTATTATACACGCTTCGGAAGGATTTGGCAAATTAGATGTTAGGGATTAGTTGTTAGT
>CAMVYG010000142.1 GCA_947171615.1 uncultured Clostridia bacterium | reverse complement strand
GTTCTGTTCATTCTTACCGGAACCTTTATGTCTGTGCTGCTGGCTTTGCTCTTAAACGAGCTGCGCAGCAAGTGGTTCACAAAAACCACCCAGGCAGTGATGCTGTTCCCTCAGTATATTTCCTGGGTCATGGTCAGCTACATTCTGCTGAGCCTCTTTGCCAGCCAATATGGCCTGGTCAACACCATTCTGCGCTCTCACGGCATGGATACGGTGAACTGGTATACCGAGCCCAATGTTTGGCCGGCGATCCTGGTAGCCATGCGAATCTGGAAGGGGGCCGGCATGAACGCCATTATCTTCCTGGCGTCCATTACCAGCATAGATTCTTCGCTGTATGAGGCCGCCGCCATTGACGGTGCTAACCGGTTCCAGATGCTGCGCCGGATCACACTGCCCCTGATCGCCCCCACCGTGGTGATCATGACGCTGCTTTCTCTGGGCAAGATCATGTACGGCGATTTCGGCATGATCTACGCTCTGGTAGGAGACAATGGCGTGCTGTACCCCACTACGGATATTATTGACACCTACGTGTTCCGCGCGCTGCGCCAGGTAGGCGATATGTCCCAGTCTACCGCAATCGGACTGTTCCAGTCCGTCATCGGCTTCGTCATGGTATACGGTTCCAACTGGCTGGCCCGGAAGTTCTTCCCGGACGGCGCACTGTATTAAGGAGAAGGGGGGATTTAAAGATGACAACAATCAAACGGAAATTTTCTTTGCCGAATTTTTTCATCGGATTATTTATTCTGATTTTTGCTTTGTTCTGCCTGCTCCCCATGGTTCTTACTCTCATGGTATCCATTACAGACGAAGCTACGATCATGCGAAATGGCTACAGCTTTTTCCCGGAAAAGTTTTCTGTAGAAGCCTATAAGCTTATGTTCCGCGGAGAAAAAATCTTGCAGGGCTATCTGATTTCCATCGTCGTTACGGTGGTGGGAACGCTGAGCGCTATTCTCATTACAGGTCTCGCCGCCTACACGCTGGCAAATAAAAATGTAAAATACCGCAATGTTTTGGGCATGTATTTCTTCATTCCCATGGTATTTGGAGCGGGGCTCGTCCCCTGGTATCTGATCTGTAATATGCTGCACCTGCGGGACAACATTTTTGCTCTGCTTGTCCCTAACCTGATGTTTAACACCTTCAACCTGTTCCTGGTCAGAAACTTCATGAGCGGGCTGCCGGACTCCCTGCGGGAATCCGCCACCATCGATGGCGCCAACGACGCCGTGATCGCGTTCCGCATCTATTTCCCGCTGACTGTTCCGGCCCTGGCCACAGTAGGTCTGTTTTACGGCCTGGCCTATTGGAACGATTGGTGGAACGCCATTATGCTGGTAGATGATAAAAACCTCTATCCTATCCAATACTTCCTTTTGCAGCTGAAATCTCAGGTTTCCATGATGAAGGAGCTTCAGCGCATGACCGGTATTTCCGGCGGCGTTACCGCTCCTACCGAATCCCTGAAAATGGCTACGGCTATTGTAACGGTAGGCCCCATCATTCTGCTGTACCCCTTCCTGCAAAAGTACTATGTAAAAGGCTTGGTAGTAGGCTCTGTAAAGGGCTGACTATATATGGCAGCTCCGCACAATTTCTTTTCTCCGCCCCATTGTTCGTGGCGCTTTCGCCACAGCGTACGGCTTTCTCCGGTGACCGTCAACCGGCGTACAGGCCGCAGCCTTTGGCAGCCGCTCTGATAATGGGTTTCGGACCTCTGAAATTGTACGGAAATCACCAAAATCTAATTTTAGTTAGGAGAAAAAGACATGAAAAAGACACTTGCACTTTTGTTGGCATGCCTGCTTCTGGTTTCTACATTTGCTGCATGCTCCAACACACCCGCGCCCTCTTCGCAGCCTCAGTCCTCTGCTGCGCCGCAGGAAAGCAAAACGGAGAGCAATGATGATACGCCCTCCGAAACCGTGAAAATGACTTATGTGATCCCCGGCGAGGAACCCCCGGAGTATGCCCGCGGCATTCAGGACATCAACGAAAAGATGGCTGCTGACGGCGTAGGCGTAGAAGCTGAGTTCTCTTACTATTCCTGGGACGTGTGGGATCAGAAGCTGAATATCATGCTTTCCACCGGTGAAAAGTTCGATGCCTTCCACGTCATGGATGACCGTGTTTCTCTGGCAAACTATGCTTCCAGAGGCGCTCTGGCCGATATCACTGACGCCATGGAGCAGTACGGCGAGAACATTAAGGCCAACGTACCCGAGCTGGCTCTGACCAATGGCAAGATCGGCGGCAAACAGTATGGTATTCCCGCATTCTGGGTAGAGACCGCTTTGAATGAGCAGGCCACCATTCGCCAGGATATTCTGGATAAGTACAATATCCCCATGCCCACCACCTTCGATGAGCTGACAGAGGCATATAAGAAGGTCATGGAGCAGTGGGACGGCGACCAGCTTCCCTATCTGCCCACCATCACCACTAACGAGCGTATTCCCTATTTCTTCACCGATTCCAATGACTTCTGCGTTTACAACAACGTGATCTATGTCAATCAGGACGGCACCATTGCCAACTACTTCGAAACTGAAGATTTCAAAGTAGCTGCAAACAGAGCTAAGACCTGGTATGACGCAGGCCTTATCAACCCCGATATTCTCACCTTTACCAATGACCAGCAGAGCAATCAGCTGAATTCCGGCAACTGGTTTGTTATGAACGGCACCGTGGGCAACGTATCTCTGATCCAGGAAAGCATTCCCGGCTTTAAGCCTGAGGACATTGCCTGGCTGGATCTGACAAATGGCGCTCCGGAAATCCGTCCTTACGCTGTTAAGAACCAGCAGGCAGTGCCTCTGGCCAGCGAGCATCCCGAAGCTGCTGTAAAGTTCTTCAACTGGGTCTATGCAAATCAGGAGAACTTTGACCTCTTCATGTACGGCACCGAGGGCGTGGACTACACCCTAGGCGAAAACAGAAGCTACACTCCCATTATCGATCCTACCGCCGGAAAGACTCTGTATAGCTTCAGCGGCTGGATGGGCGGCAACATCAACTTCGGCTATGTGGATAACAACACCTCTCCCGATGTAAACGAGCATCTCTACACCATCGACGAGACCGCTGTTGACGGCATTGCGGCTGCCTTCGCTTTCGATGCTTCTCCCGTACAGACTCAGATGGCCGACGTGCAGACCGTGATCTCCTCCACCCTGGTTCCTATGATATGGGGCGTGACAGATTATGAAAGCAACATCGACTCTGCTCTGGAGATGCTGAAAACTGCCGGTGTGGACGATGTGATCGAGGAGTACAAGAAGCAGTTTGAAGAAAGCCAGAAATAATGGTATACTTGTAAAAAAGAGCACATGCTTTGGCCGACACGGTCTTAAAAACGGCCATAGCTCTCTGCTCTGAAAACTGACTGTTCCCAAGACGGGGAAGCGGACGTATGGTTTAGCGGCTGCTTCCCCGTTGGAGCAGTAAGGAATTACAATTTATCGCACTTTTTTACCGCACTTGCTGTCATCACTGAGCAAAAGATGCTGCGCATCTTCTCGAAGGATCCCGGTCGGCAGTAATTGGCGGCCAAAAGGGCATTGCAATCGCTGGCTGGGATATCATCGAGATTCTTCGTCACTGCGTTCCTCAGAATGACAGTTAAATAGTGAAGGGTAGTAAGATAAATACGAATTTGAAAGGAAGATCTCCTTGTCTATTCAGGAAAGAAAAGCGGAATTTGAAAAGCACATTTCCGAAAAGGTATACGAAAGCGCCAAGCTGACCTTTTTGGGCGTTGACGGCTTTGACGTGTACAACTGTTCTATCCCCTTCACCTGGGAGGGAAAAGACTATATTTACGGACGTGTAGAAAAGCGGGACGAGTGGGCCAGATCCTGGGTGCGTCTTTTCGAGAAAACCGGAAAGGATGAATACACGCTGGTAAAGGATCACATGATCTATCAGCTGGAAGATCCCTATATCGCCATGATCGGCGATGAGATTACCTTCGGCGGCACTCACGTCCGCAAGAGAAGCGGCCAGATCGACAATTTCTACGGGTATTTCTACCGCGGAACCGACCTCAATGATCTGTTCTACTTCACCACCGGCCCCGACAAAATGAAAGATATCCGCCTGGTGGATATGAAGGACGGACGCATCGGCGTATTCTCCCGTCCCAGAAACGAAGAGATCGAAAAGAAATACGGCGCCGGCGCTATGATCGGCTTTGCCGTGATCCATGATCTGAATGAACTTACCGATGAAGTGATCTTCAATGCGAAACCCATCGAGGGTATCTTTGACGCCGGCGAATGGGGCGGCTGCAATCAGGCCTACATGCTGGAAAACGGCAAGATCGGCATCATCGGCCACCAGAGCTATGCGGAGGGAGAAGGAGACAGCAAGCTTGCCGTATACCTGAATGTTTCCTTTGAGTTTGACCCCGAAACCTTCGAGGTCACAAACCGCAGGGTCATCGGCACCCGCAAGTGCTATCCCGAAGGGCCGGCAAAGATCCCCTCTTTGATAGACTGCACCTTTACCTCCGGTATCGTGGTGCGGGAAGACGGAAAGGCCGACCTTTACGGCGGACTGAGCGATGTAGGAGAAGGCCGAATCGTGATCGATTATCCCTTTGACGCAAAGGTAAAATAAACCGGAACAAGGTCTGCCCATGCCGAGAAAGTCTGTCCGGCTGGGCAGATTCTCTTTTTTGTGCTATACTGGATGTTGGATATTAGATACTGGATGCTGGATAGACAACTGATAAATTATGATTTATCAATCATTCCTTACTGTCATTCCGAGCAGAGCGAGGAATCTCGATTAGCAGAAACCCGCGCACAAAAAAAGCCCTTTTTTACCCGCCAGCAGCTTCTGATTGAGATTCTTCACCTTCGGTTCAGAATGACAGTGTGTAGTATCGCTCAGCACGATAAATCATAATTTATCACAATCTTTTGTCCAAAACAAACTGGGAACTGCGAATAATCAAAACAAGGAGGAGAGCGAATTGCCCCGTTTCTTTAAAAAGCTGATGTCCTACTCCGCATACCGGAGAACGCTGGTCACCTACGCCGTCAGCGTTGTGATCATTGTGATTGCGGTTTTGGTCAGCACTTTTTCTGTTTTTTCTTACTATTTTCAGAAAAACTCTTTGAAAAGCTCAGAACTGCTTTTAGATCAGCTTTTGGAAAACTCCGAAGCGATCCAGAATGATGTGGAGCACATCTTCACCCTGGTATACAGCGAACCGGACACCCTTGAATTCATCTCCTCAAATATAGAAAATAAGCTTACAAATTATCACCTTCATCAAACTCTGTCCGACCTGAAAGCAACCTACACCTACATTCGGGATATCTCTGTGATCAATTTGAATAATCAGGTCTGTATTCAAAGCTATGGTATCAATGTAGCAGGCTCTCACAATTATGATTTTATGAGGGAGCTGATGACTTCCGGCAGATCGGCAGCCCCCAGGCGGATCAGCCTGTTTCTGAAGCAGCAGGAGTACACTGTCGTTTCTTTTTTGAAATATATCCCTACCAGCAACAGTGCGGTGATCGTAGACGTCAATGCGGATCGTTTCAATCATGTCATCAACTCCGGAGAAACCGCCCGCAGCATTTTTGTGGTGGATCATGAGGGAAAAGGAATTTCCGCCAATGCTTCCGAGATTTTTGAAAACGGTAAAACCTATTCCGAATATTTTACGGAGATCATTGGGGAGCATCCCGATGAAAAAGAAAATTTTGTTTACAATGACGCCCGCCATCATCTCATGTTGTTTTTCTCAAAATCTTCCAGCATGGATTGGTGGTATATCGACGCGCAGAACGCCTCCTCTTTCTCTCAGGCATACAC
>CAMVYG010000141.1 GCA_947171615.1 uncultured Clostridia bacterium | reverse complement strand
GCAGGCCAAGATAGAGGAACTGCTGGGAGCAAATCATTTTGACGAACAGCGGGTGTTAACCGAGGTAGCGGTATTTGCCGATAAAGTGGCGGTAGATGAGGAAACAGTTCGTCTGCGCAGCCATATCCGCCAGCTTCGACAGCTCTTAGGCTCTGAAGAGCCTGTAGGCAGGAAAATTGATTTTCTGGTGCAGGAAATGAATCGCGAAACCAACACGATTGGCTCCAAGTCTTTGAATTCTCAAATCGCCTATCTGGTGGTGGATATGAAGGCTGTGATCGAAAAAATTCGGGAACAGATTCAGAATGTAGAGTAAAGGAGAGCGCTATGAAGCTGATCAATATTGGATTTGGCAACATGGTTTCCGCGGAAAAGGTAATGGCGGTGGTAAGTCCCGATTCCGCGCCGATCAAGCGCATTGTGCAGGAAGCGAAAGAGGCAGGAAGTTTAATTGACGCCACCTTTGGGCGCCGTACAAAAGCTGTGCTGATCATGGACGGCGGCACAGTGGTTCTCTCCGCCATTCTCCCGGAAACTGTAGCGGGACGATTTAACGGAAAAGAGGATTCTCCCTCTGGAGGAGAAACGGTCAACTGAGTAATGGTATGGCGGTGTTGGAAACCGGATAGAGAAAGGAACGATCTGAAATGGCAGAAAAAGGCTTGCTGGTGGTGGTATCCGCCCCTTCGGGAGGCGGAAAGGGAACGATTCTAAAGGAACTTTTTGCTCGGAATGATAATTTGCAGCTTTCTGTTTCTGCCACTACCCGCGCGCCGCGCCCGGGAGAAGAGCACGGTAAGCAGTACTATTTCCTTTCCCGAGAAGAATTTGAAGGTTTGATTGATCAGGGGAAAATGCTGGAGCATGCGGAATATGTGGGGAATTATTATGGAACTCCCCGGGATCCGGTGGAAGAGTGGCTTTCCCGCGGCAGAGATGTGGTTCTGGAGATTGAAGTACAGGGTGGGGCACAGGTCAAAAAGCTGATGCCCGAATGTGTTTCCGTTTTCATTTTGCCGCCCTCAATGAAGGTGCTGGGAGAACGGCTTCGGGGCAGAGGCACCGAAGCAGAAGAAACGGTGCAAAAACGTCTTGCTGCTGCTCGGCAGGAAATTCCCCAGGCAAAGGAATATGATTATTTGGTGTTCAATGACCGGCTGGAGGACGCAGTAGAGGATATTCTTGCGATTCTCCGGGCGGAAAAATTAAAATACAGCAGAAATACAGATTCTATTGAAAGGGTGTTAAACGATGCTGAAACCGTCTGACAACATGATCCGTACTCCTCACAGAAGCTATTATTCGTTGGTGATCGCCGTGGCAAAAAGAGCGCGTCAGATCGCAGAAGAGGCCGAGGAAGAAGGCCAGATCCTTACGGAAAAGCCGGTTGACCTGGCAGTGCATGATTTTGTAGACAATAAATTTAAAATTATCGAGCCGGATTCCTTTGAGGATGAATGAGCTTTTGTTCGCTCAGGTGGCGGTGGAAAACACTGTTTACCGGTTTGATAAGCTTTTCACCTATGCAGTTCCTGCGCATCTTCGGGAACAGGCCGTCCCCGGTGTTCGGGTGGAGATTCCCTTTGGCGCCGGAAACCGCGGGCGGATCGGCATGATCTTTTCTCTTGTGGAGGAAGCAGATCAACAGGTGAAAGAGATTCGAACCGTCTTGGATAAAGAGCCGGTTCTTTCTTCCGATATGCTGGAGCTGGCGGTATGGATGAAAGAGCGCTATTATTGTACATTGTTTGAAGTGGTAAAGCTGATGATCCCAGCCGGGCTTCAGTTTCGGCTGCGAAACAGTTATGTGCTCAGCTCCGAGTTTAAGGATTTTGACCGGGAAAGCTACACCCCTGTCCAGTGGCAGTTGATTCTTTTGCTGCGCTCGGCAGGGAAGTCTGTTTTTTCTGAAACTATTTCCGGAAAACTGGGAATCACAGAGAATTCTCCCGATTTTTCCGCGCTGCTGGAGCGGGGAATTGTCTGTAAAGTAAATACAGCCGCAAGTAAAATGAAAGACGCGGTTTCCAAAATGGTTCGTCCTATCTCTGAATTTTCCGGAAAGCTTACACCCCGGCAGAAGGATGTTTATCAGACGCTTTTGGATGTGGGAGAGGCTTCGGAAAAAGAACTCTGCTATTTTACCGGGGTTTCTTCCTCTGTGATAAAGGCTTTGTGTGATAAGGGCGCTGCGGAGGTCTTTGAGTACGAGGTATACCGTAGACCCGAATTTTTCGGGGAAGCAGCAGAAAAGCAGACGCTTCAGCTTTCCGTTGCCCAGCAGGAGGTATTTAACGATCTGCTGGCGGAATACCACAATGAAAACGGTAAACGTTGTGCTTTGCTTTACGGCGTGACAGGAAGCGGAAAGACTTCTGTTTTTCTGAAGCTCATTCAAACAGTCCGGAAAGAGGGAAAAGGCGTTATTGTTATGGTGCCGGAAATTTCTCTCACCGGACAGGCCATCAGCCGGTTTCGTCAGATTTTTGGAGATGGTGTAGCGGTATTTCACAGCGGGCTTTCCCTGGGGGAACGAATGGACGAATGGAAACGGGTCAAGCGGGGGGAAGCCGGTATTGTGGTCGGTACCCGTTCCGCAGTATTTGCTCCGGTGAAGGATCTGGGGCTGATCGTGGTGGATGAGGAACAGGAGCATACCTATAAATCAGAATCCAGTCCCCGCTATGACGCCAGAGAGGTAGCCCGTTACCGTTGCTGGAAAAGCAGCGCTTTTTGTCTTTTGTCTTCCGCTACGCCATCGCTGGAATCCTACCGCATGGCGAAGGAAGGAAAATATGGCCTCTATAAGCTCACGGCCCGGTTTGGGGAAGCCCAGATGCCGGAAGTAGAGCTGGTCGATATGAATTTTGACGGAATTCCCGGGGACAGCTATGCCATAGGCAATCGGCTCGCTCAAGCGCTGACCGAAAATTTTCGGCAGGGCAGGCAGTCTATTATTCTCCTCAATCGCAGAGGCTACCACACCTTTGCTTCCTGTAATTCCTGTCATGAGGTGGTAAGCTGCCCGAACTGCAGCATCTCACTGACCTATCACAGCGCAAACCATCGCCTGATGTGCCATTACTGTGGCTATTCTGTGCCATATACTAAAAAATGCCCCTCCTGTGGCAGCGATTCGGTAAGCTTTCGCGGCCTGGGTACGCAGAAGGCGGAGGAGCAGCTTCGAGAGCTATTGCCGGAAGCGCGGATCCTGCGGGTCGATACCGATTCTGTAGCAGCTCGTTTTTCTCTGGAAAAAAAGCTGGATCAATTTGCCAGGGGCGAGTACGATGTAATGGTGGGCACGCAAATGGTGGCAAAGGGCCTGGATTTTGAAAATGTTACGCTGGTGGGTGTGCTTTCTGCCGATCAGTCCCTTTACAGTGATGATTTTCGCAGCAGTGAACGCACTTTTGATCTGTTGACTCAGGTTGTAGGAAGGGCCGGACGGGGGAAATATCCGGGAACTGCCCTGATTCAGACTTTTTCTCCGGAAAATCCGGTGCTGCATTTTGCATGTAAGCAGGATTACTTTGGTTTTTATGAGCAGGAGGCGGCTTTTCGTCAGGCTCTTTTATATCCGCCCTTTGTGGATCTGCTGGTGATCGGTTTTGTAGGGCAACAGGAAGCAAAGGTCAAGGACGCGGCTATGGTGTTTCTGGAGCAGCTGGGAAAGCTTGCCGCCGAGGAATATCCAGAGCTGCCCCTTCGGGTGCTGCGGCCATCTCCGGCGGCGGTGGCGAAAATGAGCGGAAAGTACCGGTATAAGCTGATCGTAAAATGCCGCAATACCAGGCGGTTTCGGGAAATGACGGAACGGCTTCTGCGCTCCTTTGAAGAACAAAAGGCGTTTCAGCAGGTTACTGTTTACGCAGACGCTAATCCATATCATATCATGTAAGAAAGGAAATCAAAAATGGCAATTCGGAATATTGTGCAGTTTGGAGACAGCGTACTGGAAAAGAAGTGCCGGAAAGTAGAAAAATTTGACGCCCGGCTTCACCAGCTGCTGGACGATATGAAGGAAACCCTGGCAGACGCCAACGGCGCGGGATTGGCTGCTCCCCAGGTAGGAGTCCTGCGGGCTGTCTGTATTGTCGATGTAGGGGATGGGCCGATTGAACTGATCAACCCTGAGATCATAAAAACATCGGGAGAGCAGACCGGAACGGAGGGCTGCCTTTCCTATCCCGATCATTGGGGGATTGTTACCAGGCCCATGAAGGTCACGGTAAAGGCACAGGACAGAAACGGAAACTGGTTTCAGACAACAGGCGAAGAGCTGTGCGCCAGAGCATTTTGCCATGAAATAGACCATCTCCACGGTATTTTATTCCGTTCTCACGCTACTCGAATGATGACTACTGAGGAGTTGGAGGCGGAAGCCGCCGCCCAGGAGGAACAGTCTGAAAAATAATTTTTCGGACTGGGAAAGAAAGGAAGGTGAACCAGACCATGAGAACGATCTTTATGGGAACGCCTGATTTTGCCGTTCCTTCCCTTCAAAAGCTCTTAGAGCGAAATGATGAGGTCTGTGCGGTGTTTACCCAGCCGGACAAGCCCAAGGGCAGGGGACATAAGCTGCAGGCGCCACCGGTCAAGGTGCTGGCCTTAGAGCATGGACTTCCGGTTTTTCAACCGGATACACTGCGTACGGAAGAGGCGGAAAAGCACATCAGAGAGCTTGCTCCCGATGTGATCGTTGTGGCTGCTTATGGAAAGCTTTTGCCCAAGGCAGTGCTGGAAATTCCGAAATTTGGATGTATCAATGTGCATGGTTCACTGCTTCCCAAATACCGGGGGGCCGCGCCGATCCAATGGGCGGTGATCCACGGAGAGCAGACAGCAGGTGTTACCACCATGTATATGGCCGAGGGGATGGATACCGGGGACATGCTTCTGAAGGCGGAAACCCCTGTCGGGCCGGAGGAAACAGCGGGAGAGCTGTTTGACAGGTTAAAACTATTGGGGGCAGAGCTTTTGGGAGATACCCTGGAGCAGTTGGAGCAGGGAAGCCTGCGGCGCACTCCCCAGAATGAAGCGGAAGCTACCAGAGCGCCCATGCTCTCCAAAGAGCTGTCTCAGATCGACTGGACCCGTCCGGCGCAGACACTTCACGATCTGATTCGGGGGCTGAATCCCTGGCCTGCGGCCTTTACTATGCTGGAGGGAAAGCGTTTGAAGCTTCTTTCCTCCCGTGTTCGTGAGGAGCAGGGAGAACCGGGACGGCTGAAAGTTCAGGATGAAGGACTTTTGGTGTTCTGCGGTGAAGGAGCTTTACTGTTGACAGAGCTCCAAACAGAAAACGGAAAGCGAATGAGCGGTAAAGAATATCTTTTGGGCCACCCTGTGAAAGAGGGGGCCCGAATGGAAAGTGTATAATAAGGAACGCTTATGAAACAAACTGCCAGAGGCACGGCGTTAAACGCCCTTCTCCAAATGGAAAAAAATGAAGGGTATTCAAACCTTGTGATCGATAAAGCATTAAAGGCCGCCCAACTGGATCGACGGGACACGGCGCTGGCTTCCACCATTTTTTACGGCGTATTGGAAAAGCAGCTTACGCTGGACTGGTTTTTGGGGCGCTGTTTGCGTTCTCCTCAAAAGAAGCTGGATCAAACCGTACAAATGGCTTTGCGGTGCGCGGCTTATCAGATCTGTTATTTAGACCGCATTCCGGATTCTGCTGCGGTCAATGAAACGGTGGAGCTGGTAAAAGCAAGCGGAAAATCCGGTTTTTCCGGACTGGTCAACGGCGTTTTGCGGAATTTGATCCGGCAAAAGGAAACATTTGCTTTGCCGGAAGGAGAAGATATTTTTTCTTTAAGCCTGCGCCATTCTGTACCGGAGGAATTGATT
>CAMVYG010000140.1 GCA_947171615.1 uncultured Clostridia bacterium | reverse complement strand
TCGTAATCTGATAATTGAACATATCCCAAAATTTCTTCGCCGCTTACGGCTGCCAGAATTTTGTTTCTTTCATCGGATAACAGCTTTTTCAGTTGAGCTTCCGTTTTTTCTACGGGAAAATCGTAACCCATCTCTCTTCGGTTCAAATCGGCAAAAGCGGCAGCGTCCTCTACTTGAGCCTCGCGAATGAAATACTCCATAGTAACTACCTCCATTACAGATACTTCGGAAAAATTAAGAAGACGGTTCCCTTTGTCAACCGATGGCAAAAAAAGCAGACGGATCAATCTGAGCCGTCTGCTGTCATCATCTTTTACAGGAAATTCATGGGATCTACCCGGCTGCCGTTCTGGTATACCTCGAAATGCAGGTGGGGGCCGGTCACATTGCCGGTAGCGCCCTCATAGCCTACGATGGTTCCCTTTTCCACATACTGCCCATTGGAAACCGTCAGGCCGCTGAGATGAGCGTACCGGGTGGTAAAGGTGCCGTTGTGGTAGATCAACACATAGTATCCCCAGGAGTCTCCCCAGGAATCATAGTTATTGGCGGCGATCACAGTACCGGACTCCGCCGCTACTACCGGGGTACCGTAAGGCCCGGCAATATCCATGCCCCGATGGCCTGCATAACCGCCATAATAGCAGGATACATAGCTGACGCCCGGCAGGGGCCATATGGGGTTAAAGCCCTCTACTCCGCCGCCTCCGGTGGGGTAGTTGACGTCGGAACCCATGTACTCTCCGCCTCCGGCTGCTGCCTGCTGTTCTTCCCATTCCTTTTGCTTGGCGATCAGCTCTTCCATTTCCTTATCGTTGGCTTCCCGCTCCGCGGTATTTTTATCCAGCGCATCCTGAGTGGCGTTTTCCGCCTCCTGCAAAGCGGCAAGAGCGGCGGCGTTTTCCTGATACAGCCCGTCCAGCTCTTCCTGCTGGCTTTCCAGTTTCTTCTTCAGGTCGGCCACTTTCTTTTTGCTGGCCTCACATTCTTCCCGCTCGTCCTGGGTGCTTTCCATGTAGGCCTCAATGGTGTCCATCATCTTCTGATCGTGAGCGGACATGGTTTTCACCAGCTCACTGCGCATGGCAAAATCGCTGAGGCTGCTGGAATCCAGCAGAATTTCCAGGGTGCTCACATTTCCGGCCTTATACAGGGCAACCAGCCGTTGCTTAAACCGGTCAATGGTGTCCTGCATTTCCTGCTGAGATTTCTCCAGCTTCAGGGTCAGCTCCGTAATATGTAGGTTTAATTCGTCGATATCTTTCCGCGCGGAATCGATTTGGCTCTGTACCACGTCGATCTTCTGCTGCAGTGTTTCCTGGTAAGCCCGCTTTTCCTCTTCGTTGTTTCGAAGAGTTTCCAGCTTTTCTTCCAGCTCCTGTTTTTCCTCTTCCAGCTGATTCTGTTCCGCTTCCACCTCATCAAGCGTGCGGGCGATAGCGTTTCCGGGAATCGCTGTTAAAAGGCAGAGAGCTAAAGCTCCGGCTGCCAGGCGTTTCCATAAGCTTTGTTTCATAAAAAGCTTTTCCTCCTTGGGATTCCATATAAAGAATGAAGCTTTGATTTACATAATTCGTCCTTTTGTCCTGTAGATTCTACCCTATTTCACAAAGGTTATTTTTCTTTTATGGAATAAACATGTAAATTTAATTTGAAATTGGGGCCCTTTCCCCGGGTCTCCACTACATGTGGCGATTTCCGAAGAAAATTTTCGGATTTTTTCAAAAGTTTTTTTGAATTTTTTTGGAAATCTCTCCCGAAAATGAGAAAATCCTCCCGCTATACAGCAGAAGGAAAAGGATTTGGTTGATGGTTGTTGCTTTGGAATATTGCATAAGGTAAGCACTCTGCCGCCTTTTGTCACATTCTGAAGGTACAGTGACGAAGAATCCCGATCAGCAGAGACCAGCGGTTAAAAGGGTTTTCTACCCGCCGGTAAGCAATAGCCGAAAAACCGTTAAGCCGGACCGTCCGGAGGCCGGTCCCTACATTAGTTCGCTGTTAAATTGCAGTTTCGCTTAATACTTGTCAGATGTTAGGTATTAGCCCTTAGAAAGTGTTCTTGCCCTTCTCTAACAACTAACTCCTAAACTCTAACAACTACCTTCGCACTTCAATATTTCGGTGGTATCTGCGGGGAGAAGTGGGGGTATAGACAGACCGCGTGACCCGGTACTGCTGTCTGGGGGCGCTGACAGTTCGTACTGGTCTGCGCTTTTTTTTAGGCGGCCGGCTGTTCAGAGCCACTGCTACCACCATCACGCCTAAAGAGCCGAGAGCCACCAGCCCCCACCCTAAAATCCCGATCAGCCGGATCTCCGGGGCAGGAGCGGAATGAATCGGTTCCGCCAGAGGCTCCTGCGCGGGAACAGCACAAGTTACGCCGATGCTGACACACCAAAGCAACAAAAAAGCAATGGCAATAAATGCCGCCCAAAGACGTGTGTCTCTGTTTTTCACGCAGTCACCTCCCCACTTTATATGGTATACCAAGTATATTATAACAACTAGCTGTGGGGAATACAACTAAAATCCAGAAGAAAATTACAAAATTTGTCGATTTCGGTAATATCCACTCGTTTTTCCAGTCCCAGAAGCTTCATTTGCAGCTCAATTTTTCCGCCGGGCATGTCCTGCTTCTGAAAGGGAAGGTCACTGTCTCCAAAGCTCAGCCGCCTTCCCTGGTAGTCTACGGTGAGCAAACCGGCGGCAGTCAGCAAAAGAAACAGGGAAATTCCCAAAGAATATAAAAAAGGCCGCCTTGATTTCTTTTTCATGGGATAGTTCCTTTCCGCTTTTCAAAATTCCGGTTTTCACCTGGCTGAATCCGGTTTTAAACGCAAAAATAGGATTCCCACGTACCTCTTTTTTATCACTCTGGCAATATGGCAAAAATTACTTTTGGCTTTTTTCAAAAAAGCGTTTGTCTCCTCTTTACCGCAGGCTGTCAAAGGTTTCCGCCAGAACCTCCCCCAGCAGCTTGCCGGAATACTTGGCTTCGGAAACCGTATTTACCTCTGTACCCACCTCTACCAGCATAGAGCCCTTTGTAGCGTTCATATTGTATTTGCTATCTGAAAAATCCAATGGACGGGTGAAGGTAGGATATAGTTCCGCCGCCTTTTGCTGCACCCGCAGGATCAAGTGCAGATTGTCCCGCCAGTTTGGAAAATCATCCCAGTCATCATTGGCGTTGCACCCCGCCAGAATCATGATCTGCGCCGCTTTTCTGCCGTTTATCACAGTGGTCGGTTTATATTTCAGGCCTTCCTGGGTGGTCATGGAATCCCGGTGCAGATCGATGGTCACCTGAATACCCGGGTATTCTTCCAGATTTTTCTGGATCACCTCCCAGGAGCGTGAATAGGAGCCGTTAAAAAGGGTGTCGTTGATGGTGGTATCGTGCACCACACCATAGCCCCGGGCTTCCAGTTCCTTTTTCAGCGCTTCCCCTGCCGCCACCACGCTCATTTCCTGATTCTGGGTGCGGGTATCCATATCCGTGTAGTAAAAGCCGGTATAATTTTTGGAATAGGCCTCCGAGGTGTGGGTGTGGTAGATCAGCACCTCCACACTGCCGTCTCCCTTCAGCTGCACCGCCGGCGGTTCCAAAAGATCCGCTGTCAGGTCTGTGCCGGAATCTGTGGTGTCCCGCACGAAAAAATTATCGATCTGCGATCCGCCGTCCAGTTCAATTTCCTCTACCGGCCCATTGGCCCGTTCCGGGTCCGGGGTAACGGTCACGCCGGGCAGAGCGTCTCCAAAAACCGGCACAATGCCGTCGTCGGCAAGAAGCTGCGTTCCCTCCAGATGCTCCAGGCTGGAAATTCCGGCAGGCTCCGGTTCCTTCTTTTCCGGTGAAGAGGCGGCTTCGGCTCGAATTCCCGAGGCAAAGGGCAAGGCTGCCTCACCGTCCTTTGCGGTCCAGCTTTGCAGGGCGGAGCCTGCGCACCAAAGGCAAAGGCCCAGGCAGCCCCAGGTCAAGATGTTTTTTACCACACGATACCAGGTTTTTTTTCTTCTCATGAAACGGTTCCTTTCCAGAGCTTTTATGGCATTGTAAAAAAATTTACAAATTGTCTCTTGCAGTACTCTCAGATCATTTGCTATAATAAAATGGATATTTATACATTTGCAGTAAACCCGCCGGTCATACCGGCAGTTTTTATATTGGGAAACCCTGAGCGCAGCACGGGGAGAAAGGAGTTTTGCATGTCTATTTATTCAGAGATCAAGCCGGAGGTCCGAAAGCTTGCCGATCTGTGCGTGGAAAGCAGCCAGATCGATCCCGCGCTTTATACACAGTACGATGTGAAACGCGGCCTGCGTGATTTAAACGGCAAAGGCGTTCTCACCGGGCTTACAAAGATTTCCGAGATCGTTTCCAGCAAAACCGTGGATGGCCAGAACGTCCCCTGTGAAGGCGAGCTTTACTATCGGGGATACAGTGTGGAGGAAATTATCCGCCGCCTGCCCAAGGGCGATAACTTTGGCTATGAGCGCACCGCTTACTTACTGTTGTTCGGCGATCTCCCCACGACAGAACAGCTTCAGGAATTCTGCCGCTTGCTGGCTTTTTACCGCACGCTGCCTACCAGCTTTGTGCGGGATATTATCATGAAGGCTCCCAGCGGGGATATGATGAACACACTGGCTCGCAGCGTTCTCACTCTCTATTCTTATGATGAAGACGCCGAAGATATTTCGGTACCCAATGTTCTCCGTCAAAGTATTCAGCTGATCGCCCTGTTCCCCCTGCTTTCCGTATACGGGTATCAGGCCTACCGCCATTATCACGACGGCCAGAGCCTGTTTATCCATCAGCCGGATCCCGCCCTTTCCACCGCGGAAAATATTCTGCGCATTCTGCGGCCGGACTGCAAATATACCGAGCTGGAGGCCACGGTTCTGGATATTGCACTGATCCTCCATGCCGATCACGGCGGCGGTAACAACTCCACCTTTACCACCCATGTGGTGACCTCTTCCGGTACGGATACCTACTCTGCCATTGCGGCGGCGCTGGGCTCTCTGAAAGGCCCGAAGCACGGCGGCGCCAATATCAAGGTGGTCAAGATGTTTGAGGATATCAAGGCCCATGTGAAGGATTGGAATGACGATGAGGAAATTTCCGCCTACCTGAAAAAGCTGCTGCACAAGGAAGCTTTTGACAAGGCAGGGCTCATTTACGGCATGGGCCATGCGGTCTATTCCATTTCCGATCCCAGAGCAAAGATCATGGCCCGGTTTGTGGAGGGGCTTTCCCAGGAAAAGGGCCGCACTGATGAATTCCGGCTTTACTCCAACGTGGAGCGGCTGGCGGTACAGCTTATTACAGAGGAAAGAAAGATCTATAAAGGCGTTTCCGCCAATGTGGACTTTTACAGCGGTTTTATTTACAGTATGCTGGATCTGCCCATGGAGCTGTACACCCCCATTTTTGCCATCTCCCGAATCGCAGGTTGGTCAGCCCACCGCATTGAAGAGCTTGTGGGCGGCGGCAAGATCATCCGCCCGGCCTACAAGGCCGTGCAGGAGCACAGAGAATTGGAGATTTGACCTGTACCTGTAAAAAAGCAGGATTCTCCTTAACCGAAACCTGATAATGAAATATGGAAGCAGGTGGTCAGAAATCAACTGACCACCTGCTTGTTATATGGCAGAGACAGGTTATACTTTTCTCCTACCATCGGTTGACAAAGGGAAACACGCCTGCCGATCACAAACAAGCTGTTTAGGCACTGACCTGCCGTTTTTTCGAAATTTAGCGGCAGATTCCATGGAGTTTTTAGGCAGGGAAAAGGCGGAGATGGCTAGGCAGACGAGGCAGCCAAACTGGCGCCTGGCAACGAGGATAACAACGC
>CAMVYG010000139.1 GCA_947171615.1 uncultured Clostridia bacterium | reverse complement strand
TATTCTTAGAAAGGCAAGTATCTGCGCCTCCAGTCACTACACCCACATTCTTCTGGCTGCCTTCCTGAAGCAGAACCACAATAATAATAGCCAGCGAAAACACCAGCAGTACAATACCAAAAACAATTTCAAGTGCGGTCATTTGTAATTCCTCCTGAAATAAACTTCAAAACAGTGCTTATAACTATACCATATTTTTATGGCCTTTGCAAGAGCCGAACCGGCCTTTTCTAAAAAATTTTTGTTTTTCAGGTATAAGCCGATTTCTCCCGGCAACAATACTAGCAAGCAACCAAGCTGCGTTTGCATGTCTGAACCCAGCGGAGATATCGTCCATCAGGACCGGGGCCTATGGCCTTGTGCAATATTTCCAGCAGGGCCGGGCCTCGGTTGCTCGCCCTTTGGCGTTGGACGGTTTAAAACCGTACTTCAGCCAAAGGGCCAGTTTTTTTGCCTTTATTCAGAAATTCAGCAATACAGCAGTTTCATCGTGTTGTACGGCTTCAGCGCCGTACTTTTAATCCCGCTTCCACAGCGGAGAGGGATAGATCCCCTGCTCTGTCAAGGCGCGGATCCCGGCTACCACCTGTTCCTTATCCTCCTTATAGGTCACGCCAAACCATTTGTCGGCAGAGGAAAGAACGCTTACCCCGGCAGAACCGGAACGCAGCATATTCCCCACGGTAAAAGGCAGAAGGAATTCCGCTTTTAAAGGATTCTTCGGCACGTCCTCCCGGAAAAAGCGAAGGAAATCCTGCTCCAGCTCAGCGGTGAATCCAGCAGGAAAGCCAAAGAGATTCATGGAAACAATAGTATCCTCCGGCAGCGGCACCCAGGTAGCGCCTTCGTCCTCTGTATAAGCAATATCCTCCGGCCGCTTCGCGATGCGGAGACGCTCAACGATCCCCGTAAGCTTTCCGTTTTCCACCTCGCATACCCCACGGGAAACCGTGCCGTGCTCCGTCACTGTATTTTTCAGATAATAGCCTACCATGGCGCAATCCAGAGGCTTTTGAGTTCCTGCATTTTTCAGGTATTGATATATTTTCTGAAAAGCTTCTCTGCCGTAAAAATCATCGGAATTGATCACGGCATAGGAAGAATCTTTCAAAGTGCGGGCCGCTACCAGAGTGGCGTGAGAGGTTCCCCAAGGCTTTACCCGCCCTTCGGGAATAGAAAATCCCCCAGGAATATCCTCCAGCTTCTGGAATACATAGCTGATCTCCATGAATTTTTCCACATTGGGAAATACAGTTTCCTCAAAAGCGGGAAGCAGCTCCTCTTTAATGACAAACAACGCCTTTTTAAAACCCGCTTTTCGCGCGTCATACAGGGAGTAATCAATGATCTTTTCCCCGTGGTCGCCGATTGGATCGATCTGCTTCAGGCCGCCGTAACGGCTGCCCATTCCTGCCGCTAAAATAACTAATACCGGTTCTCCCATACTGAAAATCACTTTCCTTTCTTTGTGAAAAGGTCACAGTTTGACGAAACTATCTTTTTGACAAAAACAGAACTTAAAGGCTTTTGCATTTCATACCGGAACACCGCTCTGTAAGTCTGCTTTCTTTTTCTCTCTCTAAAAACCCACATCACCGTTAGGAGCGCCTTCTTCCCAATCATCGTCCCCGCTGTCGCCTTCATCTCCGCCCGGTTCTTCGGGAATGGAAACCTCCGGAATACTGCTCCAATTCTCTCCGCCGGAACTGCTGGTAATTTCTGAATTATCCCCATTTCCGGAACTGCCGGAATTGTTCGGATCATCAGAGGAATCTCCCCAGCTACTGGTAACATCGGAAGAAACCCCGCTGCTTTCCAAACCGCTGGTATCATTTCCACTGGGAAAGCTGGAAATCAGACCGTCGTTGGACTGAGGGTCCGAATCACTCGATTCAGATGGATACTCCAAATTGCTGACCTCATGCACATGCTCATCCAGCACATTTTCGTTCAGGGAAGCCTCCTCTTCATAAATGAAACGGTTGATATGACGGGCTGCCTCTACCAGATCATACATATATACCCAGCCGCCTCTTGTATTATAGCCGCCCCGGGCATTTTCACTTTCACCGGGTACTGTGATGCTCTCTACGGTAAAATCGGTAAGCATAATGGGGATCATACCCATGATATCTGTAAAATCCAGAGATGTTTTACACATGGGCATCAGCTTTCGGATCATTTCAGGATATTCCAGCTTACTCTTGCCCCGCACGCTTTCGATCAAAGCCTTCAGCACATTTTGCTGACGAACACTGCGGACATCGTCGCTGTCAAGATACCGAATACGCCCATAGGCCACCGCCTGATTGCCGTTCAGATGATAGGTGCCGCTTTCGAACTCACTGGCGTCAGCGTAGGCGAAATCTCTTGTACCATAAATGTTTTTCAGATAATCTGTATTGACGATCTTTGGGAAATAGTCCTCGTCATAATCATCGTCCCACTGGCTGTTTTCTTTTTCCTCGGCCACCTCTCGGCTAAGCGTATAGAGGTTTTCATTGATTTCCTTGGCTTCTGCGCCGGAAATCTCTATATCCACACCGCCTACAGCATCTACAATTTTTGCCATCTGGGCAAAATCCACTGTGACAAAATCTTCAATATTCAGACCAAAATTGCGGTTCAAGGTCTGCACGGCAAGCTCCGGCCCGCCGTAATAGTACGCATGGGTAATTTTATCGTCCATATAATAGGCATCGCCATAGTCATCCTTCATTTTCATAGACACATTTGAATCCCGCAGGACCGAAGCCATTTTGATCTTTCCGTGCTTGTTATCCACAGAAACGATCATGATGGCGTCGGAACGCACCTGGGTTTCATTGGGCCTGGCATCTACACCGAACAGAGCAATATTTTTAATGCTGTTGTCCATCTGCACCTCAGAATGGATCCCCAGCTCTCCCTTACTTTTCGGAATGGCTTCTACAGTCAGATCCTTCAAAAGATATCCGAACACATAGTAAAAGCCGCCGCCAATTAAAAGGATCAGCACAGCAAGCGTAATCAGGATCACTTTCTTTGCGGTGCTGCCTTTTTTCTTTTTTTGCCGCTCCAGCTCTTTCATATCCTCTTTCTTTCGAAGAGAAGAAGAATAGCTGGAAACATCTTCAAATTCCTGTCCCCCGCCTCTGCGGGGTTCTTCATAATAGTAATTATCCTGCAGCGGTTCTCTGCGGCGGCGCGCGCCACTTTGAGAACCACGTCCTTTGGAACTGCCTCTTTTGGAAGGCGCCATATGCGCCGGGCCGGAACGTCCATCCCTGTTACTCATGAAAAAGACCTCCTGTCAGTCTGTCATTCCCCTGCGGAATTCTCCGCAGTATTCCCATATGTTTCCCAATACGGTGAGCTGTCTTCAAAAATGAAACTGCTGATACGCTGCGCAGCCGGAGCCACGTCATAGATCAAATAATATATTTCATCCTCAGCCTTGCCGTCGAATAGATCTGTTTCATACCGGATATCCGGCACTCTAATGGTCTCCACAGTAAAGTCGCCTGTCAAAATCGGGGTGAGCGCTGCGATATCCCCCAGACCAAGGGAGGTTTCACAGTGAGGCATCATCTCTTTGATCAGGCTTGGATAATCTGTAATTCCCAGATTCAGAAGCCGGCCGATCAAAAGCTGAAACACCTTTTGCTGCCGCTCTACACGGGCATAATCATTTCCGATCTCACGGATACGACCATATGCTACTGCCTGATTCCCATTGAGATGAAACATTCCGCCGGAATAGCTGCCTCCGTCAATATCCAACTTCCCATCGGCGTCCAGAATGTAATCCTCATGAAGGATCACAGGGTATTGACGGCTTTCGTAGGTACCGTTCTCCCGGTCTTCCTCTTTTTGATCCAGCACCTCCTGGCTCAGCGACCACAGGTTTCGGTTGATTTCCCGAGCCTCTTCAGCACTAAGCTCTATATCAACGCCGCCGAAGGCATCTACAATTGACGCCATATGAGCGAAATTGATGGTGACATAGTTTTCGATCCCCAAGCCGAAATTCTGGTTTATAGTGCGTATGGCCAGCTCCGGCCCGCCATAAAAATAGGCGGCGTTGATCTTTGTGTCCCAATTCATATATTCGCCATTGAGGGTTTCTCCCTCAATGGGAACTTTAGAATCCCGAAGAATAGAGGTCATCTTCAGTTTCCTATGCTTATTATCCACCGTAAAAATCATAATAACATCGGATTGCCCTGAAAAATCGTCATTGCGGGAATCTACACCGAACAGCGCGATATTGGTAACGCTTTCGTCCATGATCGCCGCAGGCGAAATTCCCAGCTTTTCCGGATCTTTTGTGATCGTGGTAGTAGTGAGGCCTTCCAGAAGGACCGTGGCCGCATAAATCATTCCGCCGCCAATCAGCAGCAGGAGAACGCAGCATAGTATTACCACAATTTTTACTGCTGTAACGCCCGGGCCTTTTTTCTTTTGCCTGTGGGACTCTTTCGCAGAAGAATAGCTGGAAAGATCTTCAAAATCCCGTTCGTTTTCCCGGATTTTCCGAGCCATTGCTGCCACCCTGTTCCTTTCCGCAAAATACAGCGGACTTTGCCAGCCGGACAAAGGGCCGCATTCTGCTGATCTATCAGGAAGCAATTCAAGCTGCACCTGATCCACACTTTTCTGAACTGAGATATCAGGCTCTGGATATAGACTGGAAACATACTTTTTATTCTTGATTCAACACTGCTATTTGATAATTTCAGATACGGATCCAAATACGACGACAGCTATAAATCACGCATAACCGCAGACTTATTATACTATCTTTTGCTTTTTTCGTCAATCCACGTGATCGTTCGTCTTCTTGCTGCGAAAAACGAACAGCTTGCTCAAAACATAATTTACAATGATAATAATGACGTTCGCCAGAAGCTTCATCAGCTTATCCTCTATGTGAAGCATCTCTACTCCCACATACATGCAGCCCAGATCCAAAAAGAAGGAAGCTGCGCGGCAGCCGAAAAACTTTGCCATTTCCAAAGCGATGCCGCAAACGCCGGAAACCTTGCTTTCAAAAACCCAAATACGATTGGTAAGATAGGCAAACAGAATTGCCGCGATCTGCGCAATCGCGGTAGACCAGAGATACGGCACCGCACAAAAATCCACCAGAAGAGTATATAACCCCCAGTTGACCAAAGTGGTCAGGCCACCGAAAAAGACATATAAAATAAGCTCCCGATATTTTAAAAACAAAGCTTTCACTTTCCGAACCAGCCTTTCTTTCATGACGTGATCTATCACGCTTGTCCGCAGAGGAAAATTTCCCGCAATACAGTTTTTCAGGTAAGTGAACCGCTTAAGTATACCGCAAAAGGAGCAAAAATTCAAGCAAAAAGAAAGATCCCCGCCGGTGCGGGGAAAAATACTTTCTTTGAAACCAATCGAAAAATACCGCTTTTTGATCGTCAGGAAAAACTTAGAACCTATCCCGAAATTATGAGCATACGTCTTATTTCAGGACAGGATTTTAAAGCAAAACCCGGTCTTCCGGGGAACTTCTTTCAGACTCAAGCAGCAGCTGAAGCTTTCGATAAGGTGATTTCCTGCGAAAAAACTCATATACTGAACAGACCTTATCGGCAAAAGAAACCAGAACGGATTCCCGATAGTGAGGCGGGCGACTGGTTAACGGGAACATGTGCTTCACAATAATATCTTCCTCTATTCTGGTAAGCGCCAGCCTCTCCCCTGCGTTCTTCAGAGCAATTTCCGGATGCCGGGACCAGTGCCCCTTATGGGCCGGATCACCATCCTGGGCATCATAAAAAAAGTAGTCATGAAGAAGGGCGCCTCTCACCAGCTCCTCGAAATGGAAGCTTAGACGGGTAAACAAGGCAATGCGATAACTATAGTACGCCACGGCAACGCAATGCAGAAGCCGGGATGTATTTCCATGCTGAGGATATTGGGC
>CAMVYG010000138.1 GCA_947171615.1 uncultured Clostridia bacterium | reverse complement strand
GCCATCAATTTTCCAGCCACCGGCATCCGTTCGAAAAGGTTTCCCCGGTATCCCGATAGCCGCAGGCGCTCCAAAAGCTGACAGCCGCCTGATCGTGGGCCGTAAGATAGATCCGATCTGTGCTTTCCAGGAGCTTTTCTTCCACATAGGCCGCAAGCTTTGTTCCGCAGCCACGGCGGCGGAATTCCGGCAGCACACTGAATTCCCGCACCAGCCCCCAGCCGGGCCGCTTGCACCAGTCGCTTTCCGGAGAATCCACCTGATATATGGCAAAGCCTGCCGGTGTATCTCCCACCATGACAAAGGCGATCGAGGAAACGCCGGTCTCCTGATTGTGCAGGAACACCTCCCGGGCGATCTCCTTTCGCAAAACCTCTTCCGGCATGGTATCCTCAAGATCTTCTTTTGCGTAGCGAATAAACATGTCCTCCCAAAGCTGGGCCATAGAGGGGGCGTACTCCCGAATGGTGATTATCTCCATAAGAAATCCTTTCCGGCAGACTGCCAAAGCTTATTGTTCAGATTCCTTCTGCCGCTGAACGTCCAGAACAGAAAGCGTTTCGTTTTCCACCCGGAATTTTATTTCCAACCCGGCAAAGGCCATGCCGTAAACCCGATCCGGGTCGTTTTGATAAGAGGGGCGGGGGTCTCCTGCCAGCACGCCTAAAAGCGCGGAAAGCTTTTTTGGGGGAACCTTTTCCGCAAGTTCTGGCGGCAGCTCCACCGAAAGCTTCCCGCCGGGCGTATCCGGCGCAAAGCCGCCTGAAGCTTCCGGGCGGCAGTCCGCATAGGGCAGATAAGGCTTAATATCAAAGACAGGCGTACCGTCCAGCAGATCTGCTCCCCGAATGTGCAGAACCGGGCCCTCCGGCCCTTCCAGTTCTATCTTTTCCAGCTTCACGCAGGAAAGCCCCAGGGGATTGGGGCGAAAGGGAGACCGGGTGGCAAACACGCCCATGCGCTGATTTCCGCCCAGCCGGGGCGGGCGCACCGTAGGGGACCACTCCTTTCGGACGCTTTGGGAAAACTCCCACAAAAGCCAAATGTGGGAAAAGCCCTCAAGCCCCCGGAAGGCCTCCTTTACCCGGTATTCCGGAGCGAAAACCACCTGTGCCTGAAGGGCCTCCACCAGCCCGCTTTGCCGGGGGATCCCGAATTTACTTTGAAAATCGCTTCTGACCCAGCCGATCGGCTTCATTTCCACAGGCGTTCCCTCCTTTTTCTTCATTATAAAGCCGGTCCGTAAAAAAGTAAAGGCAGAGAAAACTTTGCCGGTAAGTCTTGACCTGCACCACGGTCTTCCCGTATACTGGAAGTGATTTTTCAAGAATGCGGCATATGGTGGACCCTGCCGGGGAACACCATAAAGATTACCCATCATCGAAAGGATTTATTATGCAGTATTTTATTACCCTTCTGGAGGGCATCATCTCCTTTTTGTCCCCCTGTATGCTGCCCCTGCTGCCCGTGTATCTTTCCTATTTCGCAGGGGGCACAAGTTCTGCGGGAGAAACAGATCCCGCAAACGAAACTCAAAAAAAGCGGCGTGCCCTGCCCCGCGCCCTGGCCTTTGTAGCGGGCTTTACTCTGATTTTCACCCTGCTTGGCTTGTTTGCCGGAACGCTGGGAGCGTTTCTCAGGGAATACCAAACGGTGGTCAACATTGTTTGCGGTATCATTGTAATTCTTTTTGGGCTGAGCTACATGGAGATCATTCCTCTGCCGTTTTTTCGGGGAATGAAAGCGGGCAGAGAGATCCGAAGCGTGTTTTCCGCTTTCCTGTTCGGCGTGATCTACTCCGTCAGCCTGACTCCCTGTGTAGGGGCGTTTCTCGGCTCTGCCCTGATGCTTGCTTCCACCAGCGGCGGCGCGGCAAAGGGCGCCCTTCTTCTGCTGGTGTATTCCCTGGGACTGGGCCTGCCATTTGTGCTTTCCGCCCTTTTGCTGGAAAAGCTGAACACCGCCTTTCAATTTATTAAGCGGCACGGAAGGATCATCAATCTGGTGTGCGGCGGCTTCCTGATTCTTGTGGGCATCGCCATGGCCTTCGGGTGGCTGAATATTCTGCTTTCCGTCTTTTCCTGAAAGAACTGTGAACAACGAGCAGCGAATTAGCTATAGGAAAGGAATCATACCATGAAGAAAAAAACTACCATTCTTTTAGCGGCGGCGCTGGTCATCCTGCTGGCGGCGGCAGCCATTCTCTATCCCCGTTTGGCACAGCAGTATATGCCGGAGAACAGCCCGGAGCCGAGTTCTTCCTCAAGCTCCGTGTCTGCGGAAGAATCCCGTCCTGAAAAAATTCCCGCGCCGGACTTTACGGTTCTGGACGCTGAAGGAAGCGAAGTCTCACTTTCGGACTTTTTCGGAAAGCCCATCGTGATCAATTTCTGGGCTACCTGGTGCGGGCCATGCAAATCGGAGCTGCCCGCCTTTCAAAAGGCCTGTGAAACCTATGGGCAGGACGTGACCTTCCTGATGGTCAATATGACAGATGGAACCCGGGAGACCATAGACGGCGTAAAGGAATTTATGGAAGATAACGGCTACACCTACCCGGTCTATTTTGACACGGAGCAAAATGCGGCCATGGCCTATGGGGCCTATTCCATCCCCGCCACGGTGTGGATCGACGCAGAGGGCATGGTAACAAACGCATACCTGGGAGCTTTAAGCGAGCAGATGTTGACAACTTATATGGAAGACCTGCTTGAATCTGCAAAGTAATTTTTTCAGAGAACAACACGGCGGAGCCGCTTTGAAAGCGGCTCCGCCGTGTTTCCTTTTTATGGTCATAACCCCTGTGGGAAAAACCGCCTGCATCGGCCTCTTTATCTTACAGCAGCAGGCAGAACGCCGCTCCGCCGCCGGGGGCGTCTTCCACCCAAAGCTTTCCCTTATGCAGCTCGGCGATCTCCTTTGCCACACAAAGGCCCAATCCAAAATGCTCCCGATCCTTCCGGGCGGTATCCGCCCGGTAAAACCGCTCAAAAATCCGCTCCTTTTCGCTGTCCGGCACGCCGGGGCCGGTATCCCGCACAGTAAATTTTACCCGGTTTCCCGGCTGCCGCTCCAAAATCAATTCGATGCTCCCTTCGGGAGGCGTATAGCTCAAAGCATTATCCAGCAGTACGGAAAGGGCCTGCTCCACTCTCCCCCCGTCCCATTCGTATCGGGGCAGGCTTTCCTCCGGCAGAGAAACGCTTAAATGAATCCGCTTTTCTCCGGCGGAGCCTAAAAAGCGCTCATACACATTCAGCGCCAGAGTATCCGCTTCCACCTGCTCCTTTCTCATGCTCCAGGAATGGCTGTCCGCGTTGGCTAAAGCCAGCATATCATCTACCAGGCGGGACATTCTGTTCCCTTCGGCACGGATATTTTCCTCAAATTTCTGCCGCTCCGCCGGTTCCGCTTTTTCCAGCGCCGACAAATTGGAAAGCATCACCGCCAGGGGAGATCGCAGCTCATGAGAGGCCGCCGCTACAAACTGGGTCTGCTTTTGCCGGCTTTCCTCCAGGGGCCGAAGCATGCGCCCGGTAAAGCCCCAGGCGAACACCACAAGCGAAAAAAGCCCCAGCAGATCAATGGCGGCAAAAAGCAGCCGCTGTGTAACGATCTGCCTGTTACGCTCCGCCAGGGGATATACCGCTATGGCGCTGAGGGTTCCTCCCTGTCTGGGAAATGCCGCTGCCGCGGCATAGTATTCCTGTCCTGTTTCGTCCTCCATGGAGAATTCCACCGACTGAACCAGCACGGAATTGGCAACAGGAAGCAGCGCGTCCAGCCCGTACTCCTCCGCAGCAATTTTCCGCGCCAAAGCGGTAAGGCTTCTGCGTTCCTCTGTTTTTGCCAGAGAATTATGGAGAAGGGGGGCTCCGTTATCGTACAGATCCAGATACAACCGCTGGTTTCCCTCCGCCTTGGAAAGCCACTGGTGGGAAATTACCGTTTGATTTTCCAGATAGGAGATCACGGAATTCAAATCGTTCAAAAAGCTCTGCCGGGCATTCTGGCGAATTGAGCTTTCGGAAAACAGCAGACACAAAAGAGTCATTGCCACCAGGATAACCCCTGTAACCGCCGTGCAGAACCAGGTCATCTGTCGATGCAGCTTTTGAAACATTGCCGTCACCTCATTTCTTTTCCAGCCGGTAGCCTATGCCACGGGCAGTCGCAAAGCACAGGCCGCTTTTTAAAGAACGCAGCCGTCTGCGCAAAAAATGAATATAGTTATCCAGGTTGCCGTCCTCCACATCGGCGTCCGGGCCCCATACCCGCAGAAGCAGCGTAGAGCGGGGAAGCGTCTGCCCCGGATTTTTCAGGAAGCACTCCAATAGATCCGCTTCCCGTTTCGACAGCTCACAGCTTCCCGCTGGACCCTCCAACCGCTTTTCCGAAGGGAAAAACTGTAAATCCCCAAAGCGCAGCGCATCGCTTTGTTCCCAGGTCTGCGGACGGCGGCTGATGCTGCGGATCCGGGCCAAAAGCTCACCAAAGGCAAAGGGCTTTACCAGGTAATCGTCCGCCCCGGCGTCCAGGCCCTGTATTTTATCTCCCAGCTCTCCCAGCGCCGTCAGCAGGATCACCGGGGTGCTCACTTTTTTCCCCCGCATCTCCCGCAGCACCTCCACGCCGTCCATTCCCGGCAGCATACGGTCCAGCAGGATCAGATCATGGGCCTGCTCCAGGGCATATTGCAGCCCATCGTCCCCGGCTTCGCAATGGTCTACCGTGAAGCCTTCCTTTTCCAACTGAAACTTCACAGATTCCGCCAGCCTGATATCATCCTCTATCAGCAAAACACGCATCTGCCTGCCTCCCTTGTTGTATGCTTCCGCTTTGTGCTGATCCTATTATAAACCACTCAATCTCTAAAAAGCATTTAAATTTTTGATTTTTTTAGAGGTTTTTTAGAGGCTGCCGTGCTATTCTCTTTCCAGAATCTTTTTCAGGAAAGGATGTTTGCTTATGGTACGATCCGGTCTTTTCACAAAACGTATTCCGGCGCTTTGCCTTTCTGCGGCTCTGCTGCTTTCCGCTTTCGGCTGCTCCTCCAAGGAGGACAATGCTTCCGGTTCCACCCCCGCCAAAGGGCGCTATGTGGAAACTGAGCTTTCCCTGCCCGGAAATGAGTATCTCAAAAACCCGGTAGCTCTTTATGAAGAAGAGGGCAAGCTGAAGCTGCTGAACGATACCGGTTTTTTCGTTTCCGATGACAACGGCGCAAGCTGGCAGGAGGAAACCATCTCCTCTCCCACTTTGCAAAAGCATTTCAGCACTGATTTCACACGGCGGTATTCTTCCTTATCCTCCGCTGCCTGGACGCCCGATGGAAAGCTTCTGTTCTCCTATTCAGAAACAAATATAAACACCGGAGATGAAGAATACCACTATATTCTGGCGGATCAAAACGGAACAGAAGAGGAAATAAAGCTCTCTCTTCCAAAAATAGATTGGGACGCAAGCCTGGAAGACTATACCGCTGGGTTGGAGGATAACGACAGTACCGGCAGCCTGCCCGCTGTAGAAACGGAGGGCACAGGCTCCACTGAAGCCGACAGCGCCTCCGCTGTTTCGAGCTTTGGGAATTTTACTCCCCAAAACTCTCTTTCTCATTTCTGCTTTTTGCCGGATGGCTCTCTGCTGGGGCTGGACTTTACCGGGCAGCTGCTCCATTTTGAGCTTCCAACCGGAAAGCTTCTGCACACGCTGAAAAACAGCGGGGAAACCTCTTATACCAGCTTTGCCGTAGTGAAAGAGCTTCTCTATGCCATAACCTATGACAGCATCGATATTTACAGCACGGCTGACTGGAGCCTGCAAAAGGCCGACGCGGCTTTAAGCAGCTTTTTAGGGGGCGGAGAGAACAGCGAGGCAGATTCCGCCCAGGGGCTTTCCGTTACGGTAGAAACCTATACAAACAAGGGCGTTCTCAACGCAGGCGAAGTGCTTTTATTTTCCGATCCCCAGGGAGAAGCGCTTTATCTGTGTACAGAAAGCGGGATATTTCGCCATATCCCAAACGGCAGCGCGGTAGAGCAGGTGATAAACGGCGCTCTGAATTCTCTATCCGATCCCGCC
>CAMVYG010000137.1 GCA_947171615.1 uncultured Clostridia bacterium | reverse complement strand
ATGCTGAAAAGCGGAGCGGCGGGAGCACTCACCGGAGGAATGCTGGCAGGGGCAAATCTTGCAGGAAGCCAGATCAGCGAAGGAGTGCAGGGGTATCGGAACTACCGGCAGGCCGTGCAGAACGGAAGGCAGTATCACGCATTGAACAACCTGACGGGAGGCAATCTCGCCAGAAGCCTTGGAAATATGAATATCGAGCAGGCCTACAGAAACCGCCTGATGTCCGAGCTGCTGGCAGAGAGCAGAAAGACGCAAAGCACAGCGGGAAACCTCTCACCCGAACAAGCGTACAACGCCTTGCGGACTTATGGCTTAGATGACGGCACTGCACAGCGCCTGGCAGAACGCTGGAGGTACGGTGCGGATACCACTTCAGTGCCAAAGGAGAATGGAAAGGCAGAATATTCTTTCCGAGGCTATGATTCAAAAACAGGAAAAGGAATGTATGAAGGAAATTTTCCCGTAGGAACTCCTAAAAAAGCAAAATCACAGCAAATACTTTCTCTGATACAAAATATATGGTCAAAAGAACCGGTTACGCTTTCTATTACTCAGGATGGGAAAACCCGACAGATTCAAGCCAGATATGATCCCACTTATAGTTCTGTGCCTAGAGATTTTACTGATGCTTCAAAAATAGCAGGGGGAAACCGGCATGGAACTGCAAAGGATCAGAGAGTAACCCTTGATTTAGGGCCAGACTATCCGAAAATCACTGCTGATGCTAAATATAACTATTCTAAAGCGGAAATAGGAAAGGAATCAAATACACACAAAAATGTAAAAGAATGGCATTACTTTGTAAATGACATTCTTTTTGCAGAAAATGGTTCCTCTAAATACGTTCCCTATCGGGTTTCCATCAACATAAAAGAAACAGGAAACGGAAATTTTGTGTATAGTTACAGCGCTGAAAATCAAGAAAGGATGAGTGCCCCACAGACTTTACATGCTGTGGATAACCGTGAAGAAATCTCCACGATAAACACTCAACCTTTCAATACCAGTATACCCAACAAAGGGGGAAAAGTCAACGGAAGTGAGCTGACTTTAGGAGAAAGCATTCGCCGGTATGGGGTAGACTCGCAAAAAGCCTCTGAAGTGATCAGGCTGGTGAAAGATACCGGCGTAAATGCAGTCTTTGACGGAACTCTGCCAGACAGTGTGGAGGGATATTATAAAGATGGCATGCTGCATTTGAATCCCAACGCAGATAATATCCGTTCCGTGTTTTCCCATGAACTGACCCATGCTCTGGAGGGAACAGAAGCGTATCATCGGTTGTGGAACACCGTGCTTTCTCAGTACGGAAACGATACCGCACTGCAAAATGCACTGAATGAAAAAATGAGTGTGTATAAAGCAGGCGGGATAGAGTTGACCCGGTCAGACGCCGCTTATGAGCTGGTGGCAGAATTTGTAAAGAAAAATCTCTTTACAAATGTCAGTGCAATTCAAAGCCTGGCCAGCTATGACCTGGATTTAGCGGGGAAAATAAAAAATACTATTTCCGGTCTCGCCGCAAAGGTAACGGGAAATTCGGAAAAAAGCTTTCTGCGTACAGCGGAGCATTTGTATACCCAGGCCATTCAGGAAATGCAGAGCGGGGCAAAGGGAGCTTTGCGATCTTCTGCGAATTCTGTAGATGCGAAGCAGCTATATGCCTCCCTGAGAGCCGCAGGCTTAGATGATGGTGCGGCTTGGGGCCTGGCAAAAAGGTATGCACCAGAATCCGGATTATCAGCAGAGGGAAAAAAGGAACAGTATTCCATTCAAACACTGCCGGACGGGAGAAAGTATGTCAAAGCAGACAGGCAGGTGATTTTTGGGAATGATCCAAAGCGATGGGCTGGGCAAATTACCAATTATATCAATGGACAGATCCGAAAAGGGGAAAATGTTTCATTGCTTACGGATGATGGTGATCTGCTGGAAATAACGCGGGATACTGCCGGAAAAGCTCAATTTCGGAATATAATACGCCAACCGAATGGAAGCTATGGGCCAATGACAAATGCACAGTATGCTACAAAGCTGCGGGCGGAAGGCCATATAGACGAGTTGGCACAGATTTCTTCCAGAGGAAAACAGACAGTTGCAGATACTGGTGGAAAACATAAAGGAAAAGCTTCTAATGGCTGGAATTATCGAACGGCCTATTTTAAAGATGCGGACGGAAAATATTACAGCCTAAACATTTCTGTTTCACAGGGAAAAAACGGCAATGTCATTTACAATATTGCAAATATAAGAGAAAGAACTCCTCCCAAGGGAGTCTAAGGTAAATTACGAAATTTAAAGCTGCAAGCATAAAATAAATAAGAACTTCTGCCTGGGGGGAGTTCTGAAGCAAATGCTTCGGTTGCCTTACCCATGGGCTCTTCCACCAAAAATGATGGCGCTCTAGCCCAGTACAGAAGTTCCAATGTCCAGTATACTTGCCGCAAGGGAAAAAGTCAAATTTGAGATTGTGATGCTGAAAACAAGGGAAACACAGGGGACGAAACACAGGGGACGGTTCTGTGTGTTTTGAAAAAATGCCTTTCCCGAAGGTTCTGAGTAAGCGACGAATGATCTATGTGATCTGGTCTTTGAAATCATAGTCGTAAGTTAAAAGTAAAAACCAGTGATATGCCCAAAGCGGCATGTCGCTGGTTTTACTTTTGGGGCACTATCGCAGGGGCAACGGAAATTCTCACAGAATAAGTCGGACTGGCAGGTAAACACAGGGGACGGTTCTGTGTGTTTTGAAAAAATGCCTTTTCCAAAGGTTCTGAGGAATCGGCGAATGATCTATGTGATCTGGTCTTTGAAATCATAGTTGCAAGTTAAAAGTAAAAACCAGTGATATGCCCAAAGGGGCATGTCGCTGGTTTTGCTTTTGGGGCGCCATCGTCAAGAACTTCACCGAGCGGCGTGCAGGGGATGCAGAATACTTCCGGCCTGGATGTGGAAACCATAACGCGCAGGATGGAAAGGGACACTTACAATTCCGAGCCGCCCAATCTGCTGGAAGAAATCGAGCGTGAAAATTATTTGCAGCGGGAGGAGACTTTTGGTTACTTAAATCCTATAGCAAAAGATTTTTATACTGGTGCAGTTTTACAAGAATCCAGCATAACAACGGCTTTAAAAAAGGTAACAGAAATTTCTGGTGGAGAATTATCTGGACTTGAATATAGAATCAAAACTCCTGAATCTTTTGCAAGAAAGGCAAGTAACGAGGTTTCTGAATATATGTTACTACACCCTAATACCGGATACGAAGAAGCCTATAAATATGCAACTTCTCGGATGTATGACACGGTAAGGTATACGATGTTAGCAGAACCTGACAATTTTTTTGATACTTATTATCAAACCGTTTACAACCTTGAGAAATCAGGCTATACTGTTAGCAGAGTAAAGAACAGTCTTTCAAATATTTACTCTTCATATCGTGGAGTAAACACTGTAATAACAACGCCGGATGGTTTTCATTTTGAAGTGCAATTCCATACTCCAGAAAGTTTAGAGGTGAAGAACAAAACTCATATTCTTTATGAAGAGGCAAGAAAAACAGGTACAAGTACAGAGAGGAAATTAGAATTAGAGCGTCAAATGCAAGCTCTTACTCAAAATTTAGTAACTCCAAAAGACGTAGATAAAATTTTACCATTTGATACTTTGAAAGGCAGGTAACTCCTATGAAATATTTTGCAATTCTTTATCCTGGAGAAACGCTTGATGAATGCTGGCGTGTATGTCGGAAATGCGAGGGGGGCTTTGAAAAGTATAACTTTCTGTCAGGCGTTTGGGAATATAATGTAGATCTGCTTCAAATTTATACAGGAGATATTGAGGTAGAAGAAATAACGGAGGCGCAGTTACATGAAATTATTGCTCGAATCCAAAGAGGTCTGGAAAGCGCATCAGCTGGCAATCGCCGCGCATAGCGGGCAGGTGGATAAAGGAGGTTCCCCTTATATCAACCACCCTGTTGCAGTTGCGGAAGCTCTGGAAACAGAAGAAGAGCAAATTGTGGCATTGCTCCATGATGTGGTAGAGGACACGCCGATCACATTAGAAGAGCTTTTGGGACGGGGCTTTTCCAGAAGTGTAGTTGAAGCGGTAGATTGCCTTACTAAACGGGAAGGAGAAGCACGAGAAGCTTATCTGGCACGCATCAAGCAAAATCCTCTTGCAACTGTTGTAAAGCTTGCCGATCTTCGGCACAATTCAGATTTAAGCCGAATCCCTTTTCCAACAGAAAAAGACTTTGCCAGAGTGAGAAAGTACCAGAAGGAAATGGAATTCTTGGAAAAGGAATTTCTATAACTGCTTCGAGAGATCGGAGAACACAGGGGGCGGTTCTGTGTGTTTTAGAAAAATGCCTTTTCTGAAGGTTCTGAGGAAGCGGCGAATGATCTATGTGATCTAGTCTTTGAAATCATAGTTGCAAGTTAAAAGCAAAAACCAGCGATATGCTCAAAGTGGCATGTCGCTGGTTTTGCTTTTGGGGTACCATCGTCAGGAGCTTCACCGAGAGACGTGCAAGGGATGCAGAATTCTCCCGGACTGGATGTGGAATCTGTAAAGCGCCTGATGGAATGGGAAGGTTACTCTACTGAGCCGCACAATCTGCTGGAAGGGGTTGAGCGTGAAAATTTTTTACAGATGGAGAAACCTTCTCCCGAAGGAAATCCGGAGCTTGATATCGAGAAAGGTAACAGTAAAGATGTACTTTCCGGTACTTCAAAGCAAGGAAACCAGTTGCCCGATACGCCGTTGACAACCGCAGAGAAGCAGCGTATCATACGAGATAGAGTAGAAAACGGCAAGTACTCTTTGCGCCATTCTTATCAAGGCTATCTGAAGCACGTGGAAGGAAGTCCGCAATACAATAAGTATCTGGGAGATCGATTAAGAGTGGGAAAAGGAGCACAAAGCCGATTAACCATTACTAAAGAAGAAGCCGAAGCTATCATAAAAAAATATTATGGTACAGGTACGCCAAGAAATGCAGAAGCAGGGGGAGGCGATGTTGAATTTGTAACAGTTGATAGAGTTGTAGGATTCTATTATGCTGATCACGAATGGCACCCAACTAAACGCATAGCAATTCATTATAAAAAAAGTGGCAGTCATATTGTACCAGTAAAGGAGGATTTCGATGGTTAATATATGGAAGCATGAAAATAAAATGGTTAAATTGACAGATGTGCATGGTAGAGTTTACATTGGAGGCGTTGTATTAGTTTCTGAAGCAGAAGATACCGGAGATCCAGAAGACAATATCACTCTTTATATAAAGGGAGACTATTGGGGATTTCTTCAAAGTGAGATAGCCGATATCGAGGAATTGTAAGTCCTTTCTAGACGATAAGGTTATGTATCTTTGCGAAAGGAGAAATAAAAATGAAATGGTTGGAAAATATGAAAAGCATTGCAATTACCGGGAAACCGGGGCCGTGTCCCTACTGTAAAAGCGAAGATACGGATTATGAGTGGAGAGAAAGAGAAGGAAAAGATGGCATTGGATCTGGTACTATCTGGTGCAACCAATGCCACCGGGCCTATTATATCTCACGCCTAATGGTAAAGGGTGTTGTTAGGAGCGGGAAAGAAAGGCCTGATAATTTAATATATTAGAACAGTTTCTTTTCACTCACTATTCAGAAAAAATAAACACAGGGGACGGTTCTGTGTGTTTTGAAAAAATGCCTTTTCCAAAGGTTCTGAGGAAGTGGCGAATGATCTATATGATCTAATCTTTGAAATCATAGTCGGTAAGTTAAAAGTAAAAACCAGTGATATGCCCAAAGGGGCATGTCGCTGGTTTTACTTTTGGAGTGCCATAGCAGGTGCAACGGAAATTCTCGCAGAGAAGGTGAGCCTGGATACCCTGTTGGATAAGGTAGGTATGGAAAAAAAGAAACACAGGGGACGGTTCTAAGAAACACAGGGGACGGTTCTATGTGTTTTAGGTAACGCTGGAAGAAAACACCTGGAAATATTTTCCGGAAGAAGGAAAGAAGTTTGACTTACAGCAAGATATAGGAGAAATACTCAGTCAGACTCGCCTTGAAAAAATCGCTGAAAATGGTATAATCAATAAAGAAAAAGAGAAAATGGATCAACTTTGTGCAGTGTATAAT
>CAMVYG010000136.1 GCA_947171615.1 uncultured Clostridia bacterium | reverse complement strand
TCGGCTGCAACCACCGGCACAAATTCCGAAAAAAGAATGGGTGATTTTTATGAAAAAACTTTGGCTTTGTCTGATTTCAATTATTTTTGCCGCGGCTCTTGCCTTCAGTTCTGCTTCGGCGGCTCTTTCCTCCCTGCCTTTTCGCGATGTAAAACAGGGAGACTGGTATTATGAAGCTGTTTCCTATACCTATCAGCAGGAGTTATTTCATGGCGTTTCGGCAGATCGCTTTGAGCCCCAGGGTATTGTGACCCGGGCCATGGTGGTCACGGTGCTGGCCAATTTGTCCGGGGCAGAGGAACAGAGTGCTTCTGAACAGTACTTTATAGACGTTCCTGCCGGGCAGTGGTATGCTTCCCCGGTAACCTGGGCAGCCCGGTACGCCATTGTTTCCGGGGTGGGGGAATTTCGGTTTCAGCCCGGCGCGCCTGCCACCAGGGAGCAGATCGCCGCCATTTTGTACCGCTATGCGGGCTGTACGGGAAACGATATTTCCGTGAGCACGAAAACCCCTTCTTTTCAGGACTATTCCCAGGTTTCGGACTACGCTAAGAAAGCGGTGGACTGGGCCATCGACAAAGGAATTTTACACGGGGAATCCGCCGCTGTGCTGAATCCCCGGGGAATTGCCACCAGGGCGCAGCTGGCTCAGATCTTTTACAGCGCCAGGACTGTGCTGCAAAATAAAACGATTCAAACAGAGCCGGTTCCTCTGCCTGCTCTTTCCAAAATTGACCGGCTTCTGTCCGGCATGACGCTGGAGGAACAGGTGGGGCAGCTTTTTCTGCCCCGCTATCCCGGCAGCAGCGCAGGAGCCCTGACAAAGCGGTATTATCCTGCGGGCTACACTTTGTATGCCAAAGACTTTCAGGGCAAGACAAGGGAAGAGGTGCAGTCCATGATCGGTGGCCTGCAAAAAGCGGCGAAAACACCGCTGCTGATCGCCACTGATGAAGAGGGCGGATCAGTGGTGCGGGTCAGCTCCAATCCAAAGCTTGCCCCGGCTCCCTTCGCTTCTCCCCAGGAGATCTATAAGAAGGAAGGCCTGAAGGGAATTCGCGCTGATACCGAACAGAAGGCAGAGCTTTTGTTGGAGTTGGGAGTAAACCTGAACCTTGCCCCGGTATGCGATGTTTCCACCGACCCCAGCGACTATATGTACAGCCGTACTATGGGCGTACCCGCTGAGGAAACCGCCCAGGTAATTTCCGCCATGGTGGAAGTGATGGAGGAGGAACGCCTTTCCGGAGCCTTAAAGCACTTTCCGGGATATGGAAATAATTTGAACACCCATACGGGTATTTCCATAGATAACCGCCCCTATGAGCAGTTTCAAAAAGAGGATTTTCTGCCCTTTGAAGCCGGAATCAGAGCCGGGGCTCCCAGCATCCTGGTTTCCCACAACATTGTGACCGCCATGGATCCCCAGAAGCCCGCTTCTCTCTCGAAGCCCGTCCATGAGATCTTGCGAAAGGAGCTCCGGTTCCAGGGCGTGATTATGACAGACGACCTTTCCATGGATGCCATCAAGCTTTACACAGGCGGCAAGTCTCCCGCCGTGACAGCGTTTCTGGCAGGGAACGACCTGCTGCTGACCTCCGACTGGAGTAAGGATTATGAAGCTCTTCTGGCCGCGGTGAAAGACGGAACGGTATCCCGAAAGCGTGTGGAAGAATCCGTCCGGCGCATTTTGGAGTGGAAGGAAGAAAAGGGTCTGTTATAAGAAAAAGCAGCAGCTCACCGGAATAGCTCCGGTGAGCTGCTGTTCTGTCTGGAATGGGTATCTTGGCGGTTTAGAAAGTCAAAACGGATTATTATCTTTACGCCGTGGCTTCCAGAGACCTGGGGCGCATCTTTACCATACCGAGGCTGGCCGCTCCCAGCAGACCCGCATAACGGGGGTTAAAGCTGGAAGCCGTGAGGCCTCCCGGTATCCCGCGCATTGTGCTGGGGTCTAAGCCCTGCTCTACCTTGCGCAGAAAGCGTTCATCGCTTAAAATACCGCCGCCGTAAATGATGGTGTCCGGATCGGTTACACGCACCAGGTTCATGATCAGGCACGCCAGCGCATGAGCGCCGGAATTGATGATTTCCAAACAGTCCTTATCTCCGGCCTCGGCACGGTCCATCAGGAGGCATGCGTCTACACGTCCACCTGCCTGCGTCATCAGCTCCTGCAATCCATGGAGCTGGGCCTGCCTTGTAAATCCAATGCCGGACACGACATTTTCCACACAGCCGAACCGTCCGCAGACGCAGGGGGTACCGTCAGAAAGATCCACCACCATATGTCCGATCTCACCGGCATTTACATGAGCGCCGCGCAAAAGTTTGCCGCCGACCACAAAACCTGCCGCAAGGCCGGTGCCTACGTTCAGATAAATGAAGTTTTGAGAATAGCGTCCCTGTCCCAGCAGCAGTTCCGCCGTTGTGGAGCTGCGCACATCGTTATCAATGCCGCAGGGTACCCCCAGCTCTTCTGAGATCATCTGCGCCAAGGGCACCGGCGGCCCTTCGGGATCATGGCCGATGGAGATCCACTGGCCCCGGGCGTTGTCCACGATCCCCACAATGCCCACGCCTGCCGCTGCCAGCTCCCCGATAAATCCTACATTGTCTCTGTAATCGCGCACCGCTGATAAAAGAGCCTGAACAGCATCAGCCTGCCGGGTAAATCCCGTGGCATAGCGTTTGCTGCGCAATACGGTTCCTTCTGAGTCCACCTCGCCGATCAACAGCTTTGTGCCGCCAAAATCCATACCAAGATATGTTTTCATCTTTATGACCATAGCTTTTGCCGGCAAAAATTACCTGCAAAATGCATCCTTTCCTTGGAAATTGTCCGGATGATTTTCTGAAAAATCATCTTGCGGCGGCAAAAACAGAAGCTCCCAAAGCTTGCTTTGCCGCAGAGCGTTTCTGCGTCGTACTGTTTTTATCATAGATAAGTCCGCAGACCTTCCATGCAGAGCCGTGCGTTTTCCATTTCCGGCAATGTGGCGCATTCGCTTTCCACCAGCCGCCATTCAAAGTTATATCTGTCCGGCGCGAGAATAGCCGCCCAATCGTTGGCGTCGTCCGGCGCGCCCAGGACGGTGTGAAACCCGTTTTGCAGGGAATAGGGCTTCAGGTGTAAAATCATCGGACGGGATCGGTACTTTTCCAGCACACGGATGGGATCGTCTCCGCCCTCGATACAATTACCGCTGTCAAACTCCATCACAATATCCGGATGAACGGCGTCAAAGAAATAGTCGAACAGGGGCTTGCCGCCGTAATGGAGCATGAATTCATGCTCGTGGTTGTGATAGCCGGTGCGCAGCCCCTGCCTTGCCAGAGACTCCGCCGTGCTGTTGATCCACTGGATATGCCGTTTCCAAATATCTTCGCATTCCTGTTCCGGCGTGTGGGCGGCGCCCCACTTTCCACCCAGGCACTGCACCACCGCCAGCGGGCAGCCTGTTTCGTTCAAATAGTCGGCGGTGGCCCCCAGCGTGTCCGGCTGGAGATCCTTCCAGTCCACGTGCCAGCCGGTAAGCGTAAGGCCGGAGCTGCTCAACGCCCTGCGCACCTGTGCCTTATCAAACAGCGGCAATGGGCCGAAAAACTCAATTCCGTGATACCCCATGGCTGCGATCTGCTCAAAGGCTGCGCAGATATCCTGCGCTGCGCTTGTGTGGATCGTATACATTGCAAGGCCAATATTGTCTGTTTTGTCCATCCGGCTATCGCTCCTTTTCTGTCCGGTCCGCAATTTCCGCGGGTTGCTTTTTTATTCGGTCTCACCGGTGATCTCCTGTTTGGAAAAGCTGCCTAAGCGCACCAGGGTCACCGCGTAGACGCATACAGCGTCAAACAATTCGTCCAGGCGTACAGCTTCGTCTGCCCCGTGAGCTCCGCCGAATTTCTTTTTTGCCTCCCGCTCGGGGGTGGACTGCAAATAGGGGCCGTATCCCACTGTGTTGGGGAACTTGCCGCAGTGGGTGCCGCCGCGCATGACAAAGGGCACATCATCGCCCAGGTCAAGAAATTCTCTGCAGGAGCTGTCCAACAGGCGCAGGACAGGCAGATCCCTGGAAATGTAAAAGGGTTTGTTTTCGCTTTCGTCACATACCTGCCACCCTGCGGTCTCACAGGCCTGATGAATACGCCGGCGCAGCGCCTCTGCATCCGGCATGGTAACAGGATACCGGATATTCAGGGTTTGTTCCAGCCGGCCGTTTTCCATGCGCAGCATCCCCCCGGCGTGGGTCAGCTTCCCGGAGGGCTCGTCTTCAAAAGCGATGTTCAGTCCCGCTCCGTAGTAATCTGCGAAAGCGTCTGCCAGAAAGCCCAGCTTTGTCCGAGTTTCGCCGCAGACGATCCCGGAATCGCACACCGCTTTAGCCAGCTTCTGAATGGCGTTAACGGTGCCCTCCGGAAAAGCGGTATGCCCGGCCCGGCCTGTGGCGGTTACGGTGACGCAGCCGTTTGGACTCTGCGTGACCGTGGCGTCTGGAAGCTGGGCAGAGAGGGCTTTTTCGGCAGCGGTTCCCTTCAGAACGATATGGGCTTCATCCGCAATGGTCCCGGGAGAGGTACCGCCGGAAAGATCGCACACATCGCTGTCGTTCAGCACGGTGCGGAGCTTAGCGGTGTAACGCCCTTTTTCGCCGTAGTGGAACGGAAAGCCTGTATCACAGCACAGGGAAAGCATAGGCGGGGTATAATGGGTTTTATAGTACAGCACATCCTCCATGCCGCTTTCCTCGTTGCAGCCCATCAGTACGCGAATGGTCCATTTCGGTTTGATGCCCTGATCCTTCAAATATTTCAGGGCATAAAGGGCCATGACTACCGCGCCCTTGTCATCAGAAGCGCCCCGTCCGATCACATGGCCGTCTATCACAGTACCTTCAAAGGGAGGCCAGTGCCAGCCATTGCCTTCCGTTACAACGTCTAAATGGCCTACAATGCCGATCTCTTCCTTGCATTCTCCGTCCAGAATGGCGCTTCCGCAGTAATATTCGTTGTTTTCCACCCGCAGACCCAGCCTTTCGGCAATATCCAGCGCCGCTTCCAGACAGCGGGCGCAGCCAATGCCAAAGGGATAGCCGCCCTCGCCCGGCGCGCCTACGCTGCGAATGCGTACCAGCCGCACAAGATCTTCCGTGAAGGCCTGGCGGTTCTCTTCCAGCCAGGCTGCAAAGCTCTCCACCAGAATGTGCTCTGCTGTTCCGGGCTGCGTTGTGACCTTTTTCAACATAACTTCCTATCTCCTTTGCCGGACCGGGATTTCCGGGTCCCGCTTTACTTTACGCCAATGCTCTTTTGCAGTGCGATCAATCGATCTTCATAGGAGGGCTCCGTCACCTCTGGGATCAACCCCCGGCGGTCAAGGCTTTCGATGGCCATTGCCATGCCTTTTTCCAAGGGGATCGTTTCCTGAAATTCCGGAATATCTCTGGCCAGTTTTTCGCCGGAGTAAAAGCCGTTATAGCGAAAGCTTTCCAGAATGGTTTCGCCGATCTGAAATTCCTCGTTTTGCAGTGCAAGAAGGGTGGCAAGGGGCATTTCCACCAATTCCACTTCCGTTCCCAGAGCCCGCATTGCCGCTTTGTGGTATTCCTCCCAGCTGCGGGGGTGCAGGCCTACCAGGTTGTACTGCTGCCCGATGCAGATATCATGCTCCAGCGCCCCGGCGAATGCGCGGGCAGCGTCGTCGGCATGGAGGAAATTCCGCACGATGCAGGGATCTCCCGTTAAAATGGGAAGCCCCCTGCGAATGCGCCCCAGCCAGCTGTTGTCGCCCCCCAGCTGGCGGGTAAGGCCGTTTCCGCGTCCATATGTGATGGAAGGGCGAAGAACGGTGACGGGGAAGCCGGATGCGTAATACCTCTCCATCAGGGTATCTTCAGCCGCCCGTTTGTTGACGCCATAGGACCAGTTCAGTTCTCCCGCTCTGTAGTTTTCGCGAATGGGCAGCTCGCTGGCATGCAGCCGCCCATAGACGGCGCCGGTAGAACAGAAGATCATCTGCTGCACATCTGCAAACGCGGCCGCATCGTCTTCTGCGTCTTCACGGGTAAATCCGGCAAGGTCGATGGCGCAGTCGTACCGCCCTTCCCGCATTTTTTTCACAAACGCCTCTCTGTCGTGCCGGTCTCCGGTTATAACCTCACAGTCCGGCAAGGAAACTTCCCTGCGGGCGAAAACGCTTACCC
>CAMVYG010000135.1 GCA_947171615.1 uncultured Clostridia bacterium | reverse complement strand
TTAGTGTGAAAAATGCTTTTTCACACACCGTTTTTGTGCCTTTGCCGCAACAAGCCAAGCGGCAATCGGCTGTGCCGACCGGCACAAATTCCGAAAAAAGGGAGGGGTGATTTTTATGATCGAAGTTTCTCATTTGCAAAAGACCTTTCGGGTGGCAAAGCGGAACGCGGGGATCTCTCAGGCGCTTAAAGCGCTGTTTCACCGAGAGTATGAGGAGATCCACGCCCTGGATGATGTGAGCTTTTCCATTCAGGAAGGGGAGATGGTAGGGTATATTGGCCCTAACGGAGCGGGGAAAAGCAGTACCATTAAGATTCTGAGCGGGATTTTAACGCCTGATGGGGGAGATTGCCGCATCAATGGCAGAATTCCCTGGAAAGAGCGGGCAGAACACGTGAAGCATATCGGCGTGGTGTTCGGCCAGCGCTCTCAGCTTTGGTGGGATGTGCCTGTCATTGATTCCTTTGAATTGCTGAAAGAAATTTACACGATCCCCCAGGCGCTCTACCGGAAAAACCTTTCCCGGCTGACAGAGCTTTTGGATCTTTCCGAGCTGCTTCGCACTCCCACCCGTCAGCTGTCTCTGGGGCAGCGGATGCGCTGCGAGATCGCAGCGTCTTTGCTGCACAGTCCAAAGGTCTTGTTTCTGGACGAGCCTACCATCGGGCTGGACGCCGTTTCAAAGCTGGCGGTGCGGGACTTCATCAGGGAACTGAACCGGGAGGAAAAAACCACCGTTATTCTCACCACTCATGATATGCAGGACATTGAAGCGCTGGCAAGCCGGGTAATTCTCATCGGTAAGGGCCGTATTTTGCTGGATGGCACATTGGAGGATATCCGGCAGGCAAGTAGTAGCGGCAACGCTGCTCACATTGATGAAACACTGGCACAGCTCTATAAACAGTATGAGATTTGAGGGAGAATGAATATGAAAAAATATTTCTCTTTCTTTCGGCTTCGTCTTGTTACCGGCCTGCAATACCGTGTGGCAGCCCTCTCCGGGCTTGTGACTCAGTTCGTTTGGGGCGGGCTGCTGATTCTCGGCTATCAGGCCTTTTACCGTTCCGATCCCGCGGCCTTTCCCATGACCTTTCAGGCAACGGCAACCTATATCTGGCTCCAGCAGGCTTTTATTATGCTGTTTCAGGCCTGGGGCTTTGAGAACGATATCTTTGAGTCCATTCGCAGCGGGGCGGTGGCCTATGAGCTTTGCCGTCCGGTGAGCATTTACTCCATGTGGTTTTCCCGCACGGCGGCAAGGCGGTTTTCTCAGGCTCTGCTGCGCTGTGTTCCTGTACTGGTCATTGCAGCACTGCTGCCCGTGCCCTATGGGATCATGCCCCCTGCAGACCTGCTTCATCTGCTGCTGGCGCTGCTCTCGCTGGTGCTGGGGACGCTGGTGGGCGTTTCCGTCTGTGTGATCGTCTACTTTACCGCCTTTTTTACTATCTCCGTAGAAGGACTCCGGGCTATTTTTGCTTCTATGGTAGAGCTTTTTCAAGGCGCGGTGATCCCTCTGCCGTTCCTGCCGGACGGTTTTCGCCAGGTGGTGGAGCTTTTGCCCTTCGCCTCTATGATGAACACGCCTCTGCGCATCTATGCCGGAGACATCGGAGGAGCTTCCATAGCACAGGCGGTTGGATTACAGGCTTTCTGGCTTGTTACGCTGGTTCTGGCGGGAAAGCTGATGGAACGTTCCGCCATGAAACGAACTGTATTGCAAGGAGGTTAAAATGAGATTATACCGAAAATACCTGGCGATTCAATTCAAGGGCGCCATGCAGTATAAAGTCTCCTTTTTTCTGACGCTGCTGGGACAGGCCTTTGTGACCATCAATATGTTTTTGGGGATCTTTTTCCTGTTTCAACGCTTTCATTCCATAGAAGGGTTTACTTATAATCAGGTATTGCTGTGCTATACCGTCACTCTCCTGCAATTTTATCTGGCAGAGTTTTTTGCCCGGGGGTTTGACCGGTTCGATGCAATGCTGGGAAACGGCCAGTTTGATCGGATTCTGGTGCGCCCCAGAAATACGGTATTTCAGGTGCTTGCAAGCCGATTTGAATTTACCCGGCTGGGGCGGATCCTTCAGGTGCTGGTTTTGCTGCCCTATGCCGTAGCTACCTGCGGGGTGGAATGGAATTTTCCCCGGGCGCTGACCGTGATTTTTATGGTTCTGGGTGGAGCGCTGCTGTTTTCCGGTATCTTTATAGCAGGAGGAGCTCTTTCCTTTTTCACTACCCAGGGGCTTGAGGTGGTAAATGTGTTTACCGATGGGGGAAAGGAACACGGCAAGTATCCATGGAATGTATACGGCAAGCGGGTGCTGCAATTCTGCACCTATATCGTTCCCTATGCCCTGACCCAGTATTACCCGCTGCTCTATGTGCTGGGGCGGGAGACAAACCCTCTGTACATTTTTCTGCCCCTGTGCGCGGCATGGTTCCTGTTGCCTGCCTTTCTTCTCTGGCGGCTGGGGCTGCGGCGGTATAAGTCAACAGGTTCTTAAAAAGGGAGGATAAGAAGATGATTTTAGAAACGGAACGGCTGTCTTTGCGGGAACTGGAGCAATCAGATTTTTCAGCCCTTTGCGCTATCTTGCAGGATGAAGAAACCATGTACGCCTATGAGGGTGCGTTCACAGACGCAGAGGTGCAGGAGTGGCTGGACCGCCAGCTTGCAAGATATCAAAAATACGGTTTTGGCCTGTGGGCGGTGCTTTTGAAGGAAACCGGCGAGCTTATCGGGCAGTGCGGGCTGACCATGCAGCCCTGGAAAGACGAAGAAGTATTGGAGATCGGCTATTTGTTCCGGCGGGACTGCTGGCATCAGGGATATGCAACGGAAGCGGCGAAAGCCTGTAAGAAATATGCTTTTGAAGCGCTGAATGCCGACGAGGTGTGTTCCATCATTCGAGATACGAACGTGCCTTCGCAAAAGGTAGCTCTCCGAAACGGTATGGCGGTGAAGGACAGATGGACAAAGCACTACAGGGGCGTAGATATGCCTCACGACCGTTATATAGTACGAGCACAGGATAAGAACTGAGTGCCAAAAGCAGCCTGAAATCGGGCTGCTTTTTCGCATCTTAGGAACGAATTTCAGCAAGTGGGGAAAAAGCGGTTGATTTGAGGCGGTCTCCCGGATATACTGATTTTGTGATCACAGGAAGGAGGAAAGGCCATGCGGCTTTCCATTGAAGAGGGAGAACAGTTTACAGAAACGGAAATCTTGATTCGCTGCCGAAGGACAGACGGACAAATCACAAGGCTTATCGGTCTGCTGCAAACCTTTGACCAAAAGCTTTTCGGCACGAAGGATGGGCAAACTTATTTGCTGGAGGCAGAGCAGGTGCTGTATATCGATACGGCAGACAAGAAAACCTTTTTGTACACCGCGAGCGAGGTGTATGAATCTCCTTTGCGGCTGTATGAGCTGGAAGAGAGGCTGGCGTCCAGCGATTTTTTCCGTGCGTCTAAATCGTCCATTGTCAATTTTAACGGCATTTGTTCCCTTCGCCCGGACTTCGGCGGCAGAATGCAGCTCACCATGAGCAATGGGGAACAGCTGCTCGTTTCCAGACAGTATGTGCCTTACATCAGGCAGAAACTCGGATTATAAAAGGAGAAAGCACAATGAAAAAATTCTTTCAGTTTGTAGTGGAATTCAAGTCCTGGCTGTCTTTGTGTTTTACCGCTACAATGTTTATCTATCTTACAATCAGTTGGATCGCAGGGCGGCGAAACGTGGAAATTTCCACGCTGTTTCAAATCATGTTCCTGGCAATTGCTGTTACCTTGCTGCAGTTTGTCTTTTTCTCCGGCTGGGTGATAAAAAAGATGCGGTATTCCCTGCGGCTCATTCTCTTTACTTTACCGATATTGGCTTTGATCACTGCCTGTGCAGTGTGCTTTGGGTGGGTGCCGGTTGGAAATATCGGAGCGTGGGTCACGTTCTACGTGATTTTCCTTGTTTGCTTTGTACTGATCTGCGCCGGATTTGAGTTCTGCTTCTGGGTAACGGGCAAAAAGTATGATGGGCTTTTGGGACAGTACCGGGAAAACCAGGAAAAGCGCTCTTGAATTTTACACCTTTCTCCCTTATACTGAGCAGTGAAAAAGATGTATCTAAGGGAGATGTGTTTATGAATCAGGAAGAATTGAACCGCGCTTTAGCGGAAATGGCCGAGGCTCTTCGTGGCCTGGGAATTCCCGTTTCCTGTAAGATACAGCCTGATGTTCTTATAAACAGCCGGGCCAAACGGCGGCTGGGCTGCTGTTATTATCAAAATGGCAGCTTTACCATAGAGGTTTCCGCTATGCTGCTGGAGCAGCCGGAAAAGCTCAGGCAGACCCTGGCCCACGAGCTGCTTCATACCTGCCCCGGATGCCGAAACCACGGGGAACGTTGGAAGGCACATGCCCAAAAGGCGGGAGAAGTACTGGGGTTTTCCATACAGCGCCTGGCGCCCGTGGAGGGAGAAACCGGCCCTTTGCGCCATGATACGATCAAATATGTGCTGGAATGCGAACGTTGTGGGGCAAGGATCTACCGTGCGAGGCTGTCGAAAGCGGTGAAGCGGCCCTGGCGTTACCGCTGTAAATGCGGAGGAAAGCTGAAAAGAGAAAGGATCGGATAACTGTGGCCGGCACACGGCTTACCCCGCTTCAAAATGGAAGGTTTGCCGGAACGCTAAGTTGACTTTTCTATAAAATCCGGGTAAAATAAATGCAACGATACTGCTGCTTTTGGAGGCGGGATTTTTTGAAAAAACTGATTGCTATGCTTTTGGCCGGCTGTATGCTTTGTTTTCTGTCGGGCTGTAAAAACCCTGATTCCCTGCAGATGGATCTTTCCCGGGGATATGGGGAGAATTTGAAGCTGATCCACCTGAATGCCAGCACCGAGGAAAAGCGGGAACGCATGGATACCTTTGCCGATGTTTTAACAGATGCACAGCCTCTCACCAAGGAATTTTCCATGTTTGCCTATTATCCGGATTATTATTTGCAGATCATCGGAAAGGCGCTGGACTATACTCTGGACGAATCCGGCATTATAAAAGAAATGTCTTTGAAAAGCGGAGAGGGGCTTTCTCTTACCGCTGTGATAGACGTAAACGGCGACTATGTGGATTTCTATCTGCCGGAGATCGATGGGGGAGATACCCCTGTGATCTACCGCTCGGCCATGCCTGCGGAAGATTTTGTACAGCTGGTCAATCACGCGTAAGAAAGGCTTTAAAAAGATTTCAGAAAAGCGGAAAGCGGGGTTCCCTGCTTTCCGCTTTGATATCGCGGTATATTCCAACGGAATCAAGACGATATGAAAAAGGAAGGAGAAAAAACAGAAATGCAGCTTAAAATCATAGAGAATGTCAATGAACGGGATGTGGAAGAAATACACAGGAAATTAAAAGAATATAATCGCTCAAAAAGAGAAGCTGCAAAAAGCATTCCTATTGGGGTGTTCTATGAGGGCGAAAACGGTGAAAAGGAAGCCGGCTTAACCGGAGAGCTGTTTGGAAATTGGCTGTGTATTGAATACCTGTGGGTCAGTGAAGAGTTGAGAGGACAGGGGATCGGCAGTAAGCTTCTGGAAGCGGCAGAAGGGAAAGCCATACTGCGCGGCGCGAAATATGTGTTTGTAAATACGTTTGATTTTCAGGCTCCCGGGTTCTATGAAAAGCACGGGTATGAACAGGTGTTTAAGCTGTCTGATTATCCCTGTACAGGGGAGAGATATTACTATCAGAAAAAGTTATAACCGCCCAAATTCAGCCCTGAGCTTCCCAGGCGGTTTTGAAAAAAATATATCAAAAAAGTATCGAAGAGCCACTCAGAAAATGGATAAAAAGCAAAAGAAAAGAGCTTCCCGCTTTTGCGGAAAGCTCTTGTTTTGTGACATGATCAGTCGCTGGTGTAGGGCAGCAGCGCCAGATGACGGGCACGCTTGATCGCCACTGTCAGAGCGCGCTGATGATAAGCGCAGGTGCCGGTCACACGGCGGGGGAGGATCTTTCCTCTCTCGGAGATGAAGCGGCGCAGCTTAGCAATATCCTTGTAATCAATAAACTCCGCGCGGTCTACACAGAAAGCACAAACCTTTTTGCGGCCCTTGCGTCCGCGGCGGATCTCTCTTTCGGGTCTATCAGCCATAGCCAAAAAGCCTCCTTTATCACAAAATTGCGTTGAGAACCCTTCTTCTTTGCTTAGAAGGGGAGATCATCGTCTC
>CAMVYG010000134.1 GCA_947171615.1 uncultured Clostridia bacterium | reverse complement strand
AATCTGCTTCTGCCTCTGGCAGTGGGCGGACTTTCCGCCTTCCTCACCTCTGACTCTATGGAGGTTTATCAAACTCTCAGGCAGCCGTCTCTTTCTCCTCCCGGCTGGCTCTTTCCCATTGTATGGAGTATTCTCTACTTTCTGATGGGAATTGCCTCGTACCTGGTCTGGGTGCGGGACAGCACGGGAAGAAACGGCTCTCTGCTTTTTTACGGCCTTCAGCTTGCCTTTAATTTTGGCTGGACTCTGATTTTTTTCAATTTACAAAATTATGGCCTTGCCCTGCTCTGGATCATCGTCCTTTGGGCGCTGATCCTCATTACCACCGTCCGTTTTTTCCGGGAAACAAAGGCGGCAGGCTGGCTGATGGTTCCCTATCTGCTCTGGGTGAGCTTTGCGGCTTATCTCAATGCCGGAATCTGGCTCTTAAACCGCTGAGCCTACTGGCTTAAAGCAGAGCGGGCCGCCAGAATAAAGCGGGAGCGGTCCAGAGGGTCGGGGCCGATACGCTCCCTGCTTTGTCCCACTCCCTCGGGGCAGTCCTCATAATGGGAAAACCGGGAGCCATACACACCTGTTCCGGCGGTACAGGCGGCAAATTCCACAGGAAGATCCATGGCCTCCGCCGCAGGCAGCACCGCTTCCAAGCGAAACCTTCCTTCGCCTGTCACCGGCGTATCGAACCGGGCGCGATGCGCCACCAGCAAGCTTATGGTTTTTCCCAAATATTCCTCTGGGGCGGTAAATTCCGCTTTCAGCATGGGCTCCAGAAGCCTGGTTCCCGTATTGCGCAGCCCGTCCATAATCCCCATAGGCGTGGCCACAAAGAAATCCAGCGGATGGGTATGCACATTGTGAGATTCCCCGTCGATCAGCGTCACCCGAAGATCTGTGACCTGCCAGCCGGAAAGCCCCTGCTCCAGCGCCCTGGGCACGGCGGTTTCCACATGGGCCTGATACCGGTAAGGAAGCCTGTTCGGAGACACCTTGCAAACATACTCAAAGCCGAAACCTCTGGGCAGCGGCTCTATCAGGAACCGTACCACCGCCCAGCAGGGCTTGGGCATGGTATAGGCTTCAAATCCCTCTCCTGCCGTGACCGGCGTTTCCCGGTAAATGACAGAAGGCTCTCCAAACCGCGCAGAAAGGCCCCAACGCTCCTGTAAAAGCGCTTCCAACACCTCCGCCTGAATTTTTCCCGTAAGCCGCAGCCAGACCTCCCGCTTTTCCCGGTTCCATTCGCACTTCAAAGCGGGATCTTCCTCTTCCAGCTGATATAGCGCTTCCGTTAAGCGGGGAAGCTCCTCCGGCTGCTCCGGCTCTACCCGGCAAAGCATGAGAGGCTCTGCCAGCCGATAGTCCCGCAGACCGGAGAGCTCTTTTCCCAGCAGATCTCCCGCCCGCACAGAGGAAAGGCCGTATACCACGGCAATCTCATTTGCCTCTACAGCCTCCGCATCTTCCAGCCGCCGTCCTTCCACTCTGCGTACTCTTGATATTTTTTCCGCCGGCGCTTCCTCCCGCCAGGCGGTTTTTTCATTTTGCAGAACCGTTACAGTTTGGCGGTTCCGCAGTGTGCCTGAAAACAGGCGTACATAGGCGGCCTTTCCCAAAGTAGGATCCCGCTCTACCTTATATACCCGGGCGCACAGTTCCTCCCCCAGCGGAGGCGCTTCCCGCAAAAGACCACACAGCGCGTCCAGCAGTTCCGGCACGCCCCGCCCGTATTTTGAAGCTCCGCAAAAAGCGGGGAAAAGCTTCCCTTCCCCTATTTTTTTCCGCAAGCTGTCCCACAGGGAGTCTGGAGCACGCTCCTCATTGGAAAGCAGTTCTTCCAAAAGGCGGTCATCACCGCAGGCCAACACGGCCCGTTCCAGCCAGGCGGGGTCGGAAGGATCTATGGAACAGGCCGCGGCTGTCTCTGTCCCCTCGGCCTTCGCCATACAAAAGGACAAACAGGGAATCCCAGTTTCCTGCTCCACCTGAGAAAGCACGCTCTCCCAATGGCTCCCGGCACGATCCAGCTTATTCAGGAAAAGAAAACAGGGAAGCTCCGCCCGGCGGAAAGCGTCCAGCAGCATTCTTGTCTGGGGCTGTACCCCCTCCACGGCAGAAATCACCAGAACCGCCGCGTCCAGCACGGAAAGAGAGCGCTCCACCTCGCTTAAAAAGTCGGCATGACCGGGGGCATCGATGAGATTTAATCGAACATCTTTCCACAAAACTGAGGCGCAGGCCGTGCGCACAGAGATCCCCCTTCTGCGTTCTATTTCCATAGCGTCTGTACTGGCAGTGCCGTTATCCACGCTGCCAGCGGTGCGGATCGCCCCGCTTTGGAACAGGATCTGCTCCGTCAGGGTAGTCTTTCCCGCGTCAGCATGGGCTACAATTCCCAAATTTAAAGTTTTCGGTTTCTTTCTTTCCATAAATACCACTCAGCTTTGCATAAGACATAAAACGACCAGACAATGTATCAACGCAGATGGCACAAAATTCACAATATCCGGCCTTTTGCATAATTTATCGAATCAGCGATTTTTTCTCACTGTTCTTTCATTCAGAGCCTTCTCTATGATGACCGCCGGGCAATCAGTTCGCTCTTTTCCTTAATCTAACATTCAGTATACCATGCTGCTTTCAAAAAGAAAAGTTGAAAATGCTTTTAAGTTGTGCTATACTATAACGCAAATCTATAGAAAAGGTAGTGGTTTTTTCCTTTATGGACAGTCACAGTACGACGCTTATTTTAATTTTGATCGTTCTTGTCATTCTTTCCGGATACTTTTCCGCCACGGAAACAGCTTTTTCTTCTCTGAACCGCATCAGAATGAAAAATCTGGCGGCCGGCGGAAACAAACGGGCTAAGCTTGCCTATACTCTTTCGGAAAATTACGATGAACTGCTTTCCACCATTCTGGTGGGAAACAACCTGGTAAACATTGCTTCCACCGCCATTGCCACAGTGCTTTTCACCACCGCGCTGGGTGCAAGTGCAGGGCCTACGGTTTCCACCATTGTCATGACCGTGGTAGTACTGATTTTTGGTGAGATCAGCCCCAAAAGCCTTGCGAAAGAAAATGCGGAAAGCTTTGCCATGATCTCCGCCCCGATGATCCGTATTCTCATTGTGCTGCTGAAGCCCATAAACTTCCTTTTTACTCAGCTGAAAAAGGCTTTAAAAAAGCTTTTCCGGGTCAGCTCCAGCCATTCTGTTACGGACAGTGAGCTGCTGACCATTGTAGAAGAGGCTGAGCAGGAGGGCGGCATCGACCAGGACGAAAGCGCCATGCTCCGCAACGTCATTGAATTTGACGATATCGAGGCCATCGATATCATGACGCCCCGGGTAGATGTGGAAGCTATTGCAAAGGATACGCCCAAGGAAGAGATCGCCCGGCTGTTCCGGGAGACCGGCTATTCCCGGCTTCCCGTGTATGAGGAAAGCATTGACAGTATTGTCGGCGTGATCCATGAGAAAAACTTTTATTCCTACGTGTGGGGAACAGAAAATTCGATCGAAAGCATTTTGAAGCCTGCGGAATTCATTCCCCCTGCCATGAAAATCTCCGCCCTTTTAAAGCTTTTGCAGCAGAACAAGCTGCATATGGCGGTGATCATAGATGAATTTGGCGGCACCGAGGGCATTGTTACATTGGAAGATGTGATCGAAGAACTGGTGGGAGAGATCTGGGACGAGCACGATACCGTGATCCAGCAGACCTTCCAGAAGCTGAACGAGGACACCTACCAGATCCATTGCTCCGCCGACCTGGACGATTTATTTGACTTTTTCCATATTCAGTGTGAAACCGAAGCCTCCACCATCAACGGCTGGTTCACAGAAAACCTGGACCGCATTCCGGAAACGGGAGATTCCTTTGAATACGAGGGTCTGCTTTTTACCGTAACAAAGGCAGAAAACAACCGCGCGGAGGAGATTACCGTAAAAGGCCAGCCTTTGCCGGAGAAGCAGGACGAAGATGCAACCTAAAGATATTCTTTCCCAATAACAGAAAACTCCTTCCGTGCTGAAAAGCATGGAAGGAGTTTATTTTTGCTTTTAAATCACGCAAGACGGATCTGCTTTTGCAGCTTTTCCAGGCCCAGCCGCAGCGGACGGTACAGGAAAAAGCAGACCAGAAAATTGAATACCGCATGGTTGCAGTCAAACGGAAGCCCGCTGGCGATCCAGGAAAGAATGGCGGGAAAGCTCCACATAGGCCAATATACCAGCGAACAAAGGGTTCCAAAGGCCAGGCCGTAAAGCCCCGCAAAAATCGCCCACTGCCACGTGCGCTTCATCCAGTGGAACAACCAGGTAAGAAGAGCGAGCAACGGCCAGATATACAGGTACATGACCCACCATATCCCAAAGCCGTAAAGCAGGCCCTCTAAAAGCAGAAACACGCCCAATGCTCCGATCACCCTTCTGCGAAACACCAAAGTGAACAGGATAATGAGAAGCGTAAGAAGCTCCACATTGGGCAGAAACGCCAGCACTTCCTTGGAAACCACCAGCACCACGCCCATCATGGCCATCAGGCAAATGTCCAGCAGCTTGACTCTCATCAATACCCTACCGTAAGAGTCAGCTCGTATACATCCCCCTCAGCGATCTTCACGCCGTCCACACCGGTGTTGACAGTCTCGCCGCCCTTTGTCAGACACCACCATTCCTGGTTGCCATCGTCTACAGTTTCACCATCTACTGTTTTAACAAAAAGGCCGTACTCACTTTCTTCGCCTTCTACCAGCTTCTCCTGCTCCAAAGCTTCCCGGAGAGTTTCTCCCTGAGCGGCAATGGGGAATTCCTTTTCGCTGCCGTCCTTATGCACTACCTTCACGGTAATATTGGTCACAGCAGCAGACACGTCAGAACCCTGCTGGGAGGAAGGCTCGTTAGCGGACACAGCAGAGCTCTGCTGGGAGGAAGGTTCCTTATTTCCGGCGCAGCCCGCAAACATGCCGATAGCCAAAACCAGGGCCAGCAGCAGTGAAAAAATCTTCATTCCTTTTGTACTTCTATTCATTTCTTTGTTTCCTTTCCTTCTGTTGTTTTGGAGGCCGGTGCGGCTTTCCGCTTCCGGCCTTTTTTCGAGCTTCAACTGAGAAGGGTGGTCGCCTGAAACAAAATGGTAGTACCATTGTTCCGCAGCTTATTTCAGGCAGGAAATCGACGCTTGAATGACATTGACAGCTTTCAAACGGTTCCTGCGCAAAGCACCAGTTACCCGTGGTACTTTTACGCGGCCCTCCAGGCAAGTCTTTCGGCTTAGACGATGTTCCCTGGTTTCACACCACTTGGAACGCACGCTCTCTCCCCTTCCCGGCGGCTGCCAGTGGGTAATGGACTGCAAAGCCGTTCCTGGTACGGCTTTAGGCCCATCTGAAAAAGCGCTTCGTCATCACGGCGACGGGTTCGCCGGGGAATCTCACCCCTGTTCCTGTGTTCGGCTGCGGGATCTTCCGCAGACACCTGGAGCCCCAACGGGCATTATGATACCGCAAAGAATGAAACTTGTCAACAGAAATCAAAGCATTCAAAAAGCTTCACTTAATCGGTGTTTTCCAATACCTTTCCAGCATGGAAGCTGCCTCAGCTCTTGTTGCTTTCCCTCTGGGGTCAAGAATGCCGCCGCCTTTGCCGGAGATAATTCCCTGCTCCAATGCCCAGCACAGGGCGGGCCTTGCGTATTTGCTTGTCTTGCCGCTGTCTGAGAAGGCTTCCAGGTTGCCCTGTGTTTCTGGGCTTCCCGCATAGCGGTACAGCATACTCACCAGCTGTTCCCTGGTGATGAGATCTTCCGGGCCAAAGGTACCGTCTCCATATCCGGCAACCACGCTCCGTTCCGTCGCCCAGGCAATGGCTTCATAATAGTATTCCCTGGGATCTATATCGGTAAATGGAGCAGATCTGTCGGCTTGCGGCTGTCCCTCCAAACGATATAGGATTGCCGCGATCATTCCCCTGGTAGTGGCCCTGTCCGGTGAGAACCATGTTTCCTCTGTACCGACCATCAGCCCTTGATCGTACACCAGCTTCACCGCATCATAATACCAAGCCCCTTCCTTCACATCGGTAAAGGGCAGCTCCAAAGGTTGGGGCGGCGTGGGATCAGGTTCCACCGGTCCCGGATCGATCACCGGGGGATTCGGCGGCTCAGGCTCCTGCTTTTCCACCTTTACGGTACGAGTTATTTCCGTGCTGTTTCCCGCGCTGTCTGTGACGGAATAACTCACCCTATAGGTTCCCGCTGTTTC
>CAMVYG010000133.1 GCA_947171615.1 uncultured Clostridia bacterium | reverse complement strand
CAAAACATCTCCCAGCACCACCCAGCCTGCCAGCACCGCAAAAACCGATTCCAAACTGAGGATCAGGGAAGCCACCGTGGCTTTTGTGGTCTTTTGCCCTAAAATCTGGAACGTGTACGCCACGCCGCTGGAAAGAACACCTGTATACAGCAGCGGCCCCCAGGCACTGAGGAAATCTGCCCACTGCGGAGTTTCCAAAAACAGGGTCAGCACAAGGGAAATCAACCCCGCCACAAAAAACTGAATACAGGAAAGGGCTATTCCACTACAATGAGGAGAGGCACGCTCCACCGCCAGAATATGCAGGGAGAAAAAGAAGGAGCTGACGATCACCAGCAGATCACCGGGGGTAACAGAAAGGCTCTCTCCGTTTCCGCTCAGGAACCAAACTCCCAACAGCGCCAGAGCCACAGCGATCCAAATCTTCCCGCCGGGCCGTTTTCCGGACAGCAGACCCAACACCGGCACCAGCACAATATACAGCGCCGTTAAAAAGCCGGCTTTTCCGGAACTCACTGTTTGAAGCCCTGTTTGCTGTAGAAGACTGGCTACGCCCAGAAGCAGCCCACAGAGCAGGCCATTTTTCCAGAGCGAACCATACCCATCCCAAAAAGAAGCCTTTCTATCCAAGCCGCCTTCCGGTTCTCTTTTTTCCAGGCGAAGGGAAATCAGGGCGGCAGGCAGCAGAACCACTCCGCCAATCAAGCTTCGGGCTGCGTTAAAAGCGCAGGGGCCCAAACGCTCCATTCCCACGCTCTGGGCTACAAAAGCGGTACCCCAAATAAATGCCGCCAGTCCCAGAAAGATACCGCCGAGAGGAAATTTTCTCACATGCTTATTCAGAGAAACCCTCTCCTTTTTCGGCAAAGTTTCCGGCTCCTTCACGATCCCTTGTCAAATTCTTCATCCAATTATAACGATTGATCTTTACCAGCGCTACAAAGCATTTCAAAATCTGGTCGCACTTTAAGGCGGCAAATACCACCCAGGGAGCCGCGCCGAAATGCTGACAAAGCAACGCCGAGGGCAGCACCACCAAAAACACAAACACGGTATCCATTTTAAAGACGAAGGAAATATCTCCGCCGGATTTCACCAGCCCGAACAGGCAGGGCATCTGATAGCAGGAGCCGATGATCGTTACAGAGATCACGTTGATAAACTGCCGGGAAAAAGCCTGTGCCTCCGGGCTGGCATTATAAAGCCCGATAAAGCCGTCCCGGAACAGGAACACGATCCCACCTGAAATCAGCCCTACACACAGAAACAGCATTTGCACGGTTTTGGAATATTCCTTCATCAGATCATACTTGCCGGCGCCCACAGTCTTGCCGGTAATGATCCCCACAGAGGAAGCAAGTCCGTTGACCCACACATAGATCAAATTGTGCAGCATACCGGCAATGCTGGTTGCGGCAATAACCCCCGCGCTGTAGGAACCCAGGATCTTTGTATTGGCCAGCATATTGACGGACCAAACCACCTGACCGCCGATAATGGGCAGGCCATAGCGTATAAAATCTCTTAAAAGCTGCCGGTCTGTATGAAGCAGGTCCCGGAATCCAAAGCGCAGCTTTTTATCTGCCGCAAACACATAAATCAAGCTAACCAGCATCTCCAGGATCCGGGAAATCAGCGTGGCGATAGCCGCGCCCTGAACCCCCAGGGCAGGAAGGCCCAGCTTGCCGAAAATCAGCAGATAGTTCAGAGAGATATTGACTACCAGCGTCATCAGAGAAATATAGAGGCCGATCTTTGCCGTTTCCACACTGCGCATGGAAGCGATCATCACCTGGGCCACGCAAAAGAAAAGATAGGAAAAGCCCACGATCTGCAAATAGGCCGCGCCCTCTGAAATCACCCCGGGCTCCGAGGTGAACAGACGGATCATAGGAACGGGAAACATCACCGACACCAGAGTCGTAACGATTCCCACACCCAGGGCAAACTTCGTTCCGATGGACACTACCTTGCGGATACTGCCGGTATCCTTCTTTCCCCAATACTGGGCGGCCAGGATCAAAATGGCCCCCTCAATGCCTGCTACAAACATTTGCAGCACCGTCTGCATCTGGTTGCCTACATATACGCCGGAAATGGCATTGTCTCCCAGCGATCCGATCATCAGATTATCCGCAAAATTCACCGCGAAGGTGATCAAATTTTGCAGAGAGATCGGGATCGCCAAGGTGATTAGGTTTCGATAAAATGTTTTATCCTTTGTAAAAACAGACATACCCTTCTCCTTTACCCCACAGAACCGGAAATAATTTGAAGCCGGAGAAACAGCATGTTTCCCACTTAAACAGGGCGGAACTCTGTGAATTCCTAATGTGAAAGCTTCCGTTTAGGCAAAAAGCGCGCTGCGCTTTTCAAAATAAGTCCCAGGCTCTCTGTGAAGACATTATACACTACCCCCAAAATAAAGTAAAGCGGGTTTTCACAGAAAAGCGGCCCTGGAAAATCTCCCAGGGCCGTTTTGATTCTGCCGTAATTCTTGAAAGCTGTGTGATCTAAATAAATGGGTGCTAAAGCTTCTCAAGGACAACCATTTGCTTTCTTATTCCGCGCTTCTCGCTTTGGCATCCGGGGCGTACAGCTTCCGCTGAGTCTCCGCGTCCGCAATACCGGTTTCCTCCAGGCCATTTGCCTGCTGAAAATCACTGACACACTGGGCGGTATATTCACCGTAATGCCCATCGTACTCTATATCCAGGTAGCCCAGCTCATCCAGCCGGGTTTGCAGTTTCAATACGTCTTCGTTTTGATCTCCCTGCTGAAGCGTATCGTACTTGGTCGTATCCGTTTCCAGCCCAGAGTTTGCCATAGCATCGCTTACCGCCGACTCGATCCCTGAAGTGGGATCTGTCACCGTCATGGAATTGTTTTCCAGAAGCTCCGGGAAACAGGCTGCGCTGATCTCATAAGCAGCGGTCACGATCGTACGTCCCTGCCACTCCATCAGGCTCGGCTCCATTTCAAAGATCCGGTCGTTTTGCACCGCCTGAAAATTTTCAAAGCGCTGATCCCGCCGAAGCTCATCGGCCAGGCCCGGCACACAGAAAATAGCGTCTGGATTTGAAATACGCAGGCTTTCAAAATCATAAGTACCGCCACTCAGGCTTTTAAATACGTTGGTCACACCGGCATAGTTCATAATGACGCTGCCGAACATATCCCCGGTCACAGCCGTGCCGTTCAGATCATAAAGATAGCAGGCGGTAGTCACTTTTTCCTTGGGAACGATGCGGTTGATATCATCCAGAGTAGTAAAAATGCTCTGTGCTCCCTGCACCCCGGCCTCTTCCCCGGCGCCTCCGCCGGCAAAGACCCGGGAAACTTCGGCGTACAACCGCTCAAAGTCCTCCCGATCCGTTGCGGGGTTCAGTGTCAGCATAGGAATATTCGCACTGCTCAGTGCGCCGGCCATATCATCGCTGAAGGAATCCGACAATACCAGATCAGGAGACAGCGCAGTGACCGCCTGGGGATCTCCCGCATTTATTTTGGTCAGGGAACGCAGGCTCGCCTGGGTACATTCCTCACTGCCTGCCGCCAACTGGGTTTCATAGCCCAAAGCCAGAATCACATCGGCAAGACTGGGAGACAGCACAACCACTTTCTGCGGCTTGCCGGAGATCGTCACACCTCCGACCTCTACAGGATATTCACCGGCAACGGCCCCTCCCTGTACCATATCCTTCACCTGAGAGCAGCCGGAAAACATACATACGAACAACACGCAAAGCGCCGCCGCAATGATTTTTCGCTTCATCGGAAACCAACTCCTTTTCCGTGAAAATAAAACGCTCCGCTAAACAGCGAAACAATTTGTCGAAGCTTGCGCTTCTACGTCATATTGTACCCTCATTTCCCCGTTTGTGTCAACCTTTTGCGGAAAATACTTGACTTTTTTACCCTTCCGGGCTAGAATAATACCGTTGTTTTCCCGGCAGAATCCTGCGGGAAATGCGATCGGCACTTTCCAAAACAGCACAAAACACAGCCCGATCAACAGCAAAATTTGTGATTCGTATTTGCTGGAACACCGGCAGCTTTTCGTTGGTTTCTAAAATTATATGGAAGCGTATCGAAGTGGTCATAACGGGCCTGACTCGAAATCAGGTAGTCCTCACGGGCTCGTGGGTTCGAATCCCACCGCTTCCGCCAAACAAAAGACGACTTGTTTCCACAAGTCGTCTTTTGTTTGGGCTTCGGCTCGGCGGAGCCTGCGTTCCCGTTCTTAACCCGCTCATAATTGTAGAGCAGCCGTTTCTATTTGGTGACAAATTTTTGGCCGATGTCAAACGCCACCTGCAAGTCTTTAGAGAATTGTTCTTCGTGCCGGAGCTTTTTCTGTTCTTCGCTGAATATGGACGCCTGATATTTGGAGTAGTCGGGAAATTGCAGAGTATCTGTGGCTGCATAATACTCTGTTTCACCGCCAAAGCGTTTCAACATGGCGGTGGCATTTTCCATGATAGGCTTATAGTGCTCCTGATTTTCCACGTTCATAGTAAAGAAAAACGCGGCGTCTATGCGGCCGGTAAACACAGCTCTGGAATAATCGTCATAAGTCATGGTAATGAAGAAAAGCCTCTCCATCAGCTTGCGCATCTCGCCAGTGATATCCCCAAAAAAGATGGGGCTGCCTAAAAATAGGGCGTCAGCTGACAGAATTTTCTCCAGCACCGGGGTCAGATCGTCTTTCAGATAGCACCGGCAAGGCTCCGCACCCTTGCGCTTACAGCCAAAGCAGCTGATACATCCCTTGAAATTCAGGTCATACAGGTTTATCAGCTCAGTTTCGGCGCCGACACATTCGGCACCTTTCATCGCAGACTGCAAAAGCTGGGCAGTATTCCAATTTTTTCTCGGACTTCCGTTGATGGCAATGGCTTTCATTTGGTTTCCTCCTGATTTGACCGCTCTGCAAAAGTGCCGAGCAGCGTATTCTTTATGTTTCCATAGACTTCGGGGCTGAGTTTTGATGTACCTGTCCAGCCACTTCATCCGAAGATAGTAAATTACAAAAGCCAACGTCGTTGCCGCCCATGTTACAGGACATGCCCAAAGCAGCCAGGTCATGGCGGAATTCATAGGCGCTATAACAGCATCCGAAAACCGCACAGGAAACAGGATACCGTCAATGTGAGGAACAGAAACTCACCATTCGGATCACTCCTTCTCTTTGTTCAATAACCACATTGCAATATCTCTATACGTTCATCTTCTCTCCTCACACAGTTTTAAGTATGCAGCAGACAATTTTCGCTGAATATCCGGAATATCTTCGGCGCTCCGAGCGGCCTGCCTCGCTAAATCACAAATATGTTTCTGCGCAGGATTGGCAGCATCAAACAAAGGTATATATAAGTTTGATTTTTTCAAGCTGAAGCCATTTTTCTTAAAGGAGTTGTGGATATAATTTATAACAATGTCAGAATTCAAAATACCGCAGATATAATCTGCTTCGTCAGCAGTAATCTCACGTCCTGTCAAATCACGGCTGATAATTATGGTATGTTTGACACAAATAGTTTGTTTCGTTTCACCCCAAGGCGTTTTTGACTTTTTTATTACACTTGCGCAGAATTTGCTATTGTCTCTTGCTGCTACAATATTTCTTGCAAATGTATACGGGCCGATTTTTGATAACGCATAAAACTCATCGCCTCTATGCAACATCTTACTTTTTTCTGATTGCTGATCAATCAGCTCTTTATGGCTGACAAGATAATAAAACAGCGCCTCGTTATCTTTCATCATATATTCCAAATCTATGGGATCAGATGTATTTTCCTTTGCATACGGTAAAATACAGTATTCGTTCTTCTGCTCATAGCGGAAAGGCGAAATATTCGGGCCTGTAGCGATTGGATAAATAAACTCTGTAGGAAGCTCCCAGCCATCACCGGGAGTATCATCTATCCTGTATTTGGACAATTGAAATCTTTTATTTTCAAATCTGTAATGGCCGGTTCGTTCGCTGGCACCCTTACCGGACAGCATATACAATTCCTGCGGGGTAAATTCAACACCGGTTCGATATTCATAAGACGTTGGACCCATGATTTTAGAATAATCATATTTATCGGAAATGTATGAAAAAGCTGTAGACTTCTCAGACAGCTGTACCGCTTTTCCCATCCTAAACCTCAAATACTTTTGTATCTGCAAAAAGGAAGTGCTGCGATTCAATTCAGAATCTTTCACATTTCTTTCCCGCGTTATAATTTTAACCGGAATGCCATCTTGATAGTTGACCATCTTACGAG
>CAMVYG010000132.1 GCA_947171615.1 uncultured Clostridia bacterium | reverse complement strand
TGATTCCCGCTTTTTTGCAAAAATCCTTCATGCAGCAGTTTTCACACATGGCTTTTCTGGCGGTGCAGACCGCCCGTCCATGCAGTACCAGCCGGTGACAGAAATCGTTGGATTCCTCCGGAGGCAGTACCGCTCTGAGATCGTCCTCTACCTTGACCGGCACGGTGTTCTTTGTCAGCCCCAATCTGCCGGCAATGCGAATGCAGTGGGTGTCCGTGACCACGGCGGGCTTTCCGTAAATATCGCCCACCACCAGGTTGGCGGTTTTTCTGCCCACACCGGGCAGCCGGGTCAAATCTTCAATGGTATCCGGCACCTTACCGCCGAATTCATCACGAATCATTTTGCAGGCCGCCAGAATATCCTTGGATTTGATTTTATAGAATCCGCAGGAGCGAATAAGCTCCCCGATCTCTTCCTCCGTTCCCGCACAAAAGGCTTCCAGCGTGGGGAAGCGGGCAAAAAGCGCTGGGGTCACCATGTTGACCCTGGCATCCGTGCACTGAGCGGAAAGTCGGGTGGAGATCAGAAGCTGCAGAGGATCCTGATATTCCAAAGAGCAGATCGCGTCGGGATATTCCCGCTTTAGAGCTTCTACCGCCAAAAGCGCCAGTTCCTTTTTTGTCATAAAAATCCCCCATTCCTTTTTTCGGAATTTGTGCCGGTGGTTGTAGCCGATTGCCGCTTTCCTTTTTGCGGCAAAGGCACAAAAACGGTGTGTGAAAAAGTATTTTTCACACTAAAACCGTCCTTTTTCTTGTATTGACAATATTCTACACCACGCAGGAAAAAAAGAAAAGAGTATTTTTTCCTTTTCTGTTGTCAGAGGAAGATTTTTCGGGTATAATATCCGCAAAGGGCAGCGGATATTATAAATTAAAAGTTGTCCCGCCCAGTTCTTCGCAAGAAGAAGCAGAGCCTCTTCTTACTCAGACGGGCGATGGACACATGATACCAACGCACGTTCCGTGCTTTTGGTATCATAAAACGCAAGTTGTAGTATACGATGAAAATGGGGCATACAATATGTGAGATGCAGCGCAGAATATTCAAAATTATTGCGTTTGCAGGGAAAGGATGAGCGGCATGTTTCAGGATTTGATGGATTCCATCGGGTTTGTCACGGAAAAGGATCGGGCGGTAGGCGAGGCAATGGGGCAGGAGCTTGCCCGTCAGCGCAGAAACTTAGAGCTGATCGCTTCGGAAAATATCGTTTCTCCCGCAGTAATGGCGGCAATGGGCAGCGTGCTGACCAATAAATACGCGGAGGGCTATCCCGGTAAGCGGTATTATGGCGGCTGCCAGTGCGTGGATATTGTAGAGAATATTGCCAGAGAGCGGGCTTGTGAATTGTTTGGTGCGGAGCATGCCAACGTGCAGCCCCATTCCGGCGCACAGGCCAATCTGGCGGTGTATTTTGCGCTCTTGCAGCCCGGCGATACGGTGTTGGGAATGAATCTTGCGGAGGGCGGGCATTTGACCCACGGTTCTCCTGTGAATATGTCAGGGGCATTGTACCGTTTTATCCCCTATGGGGTGGACGCCGAGACCGGGCGGATCAATTATGAAAAGCTAATGGAGCAGGCCATGGCGGAACAGCCGAAAATGATCGTGGCAGGCGCCAGCGCTTATCCCAGAGCCATAGATTTTCAGAAATTCCGGGAGATCTGCGATGCCTGCGGTGCGTATCTCATGGTGGATATGGCCCATATCGCAGGGCTGGTGGCGGCGGGCTGCCATCAAAATCCCGTACCCTATGCCGATGTGGTGACAACCACCACCCACAAAACCCTGCGGGGCCCCCGGGGCGGTATGATCCTCTGCCGGGAGCAGTACGCAAAGCAGATCGACAAGGCGATTTTCCCCGGTACCCAGGGCGGCCCTCTGATGCACGTGATCGCCGGAAAGGCCGTCTGCCTGGGCGAGGCGCTTCAGCCGGAGTTCAAGGCTTATGGTCAGCAGGTGGTGAAGAATGCCGCGGCGCTGGCGGAAGGTCTTTTGAAGCGGGGCGTAAAATTGGTTTCCGGTGGTACGGACAATCATTTGATGCTCATTGACCTTTCGGAAAGCGAGCTGACCGGAAAAGAGCTGGAGCACCGGCTGGATGAGGTGTATATCACCGCCAATAAGAATACGGTTCCGGGAGAAAAACGCAGTCCCTTTACCACCAGCGGCGTCCGGCTTGGAACGCCTGCCGTCACCACCAGAGGCTTGAAGGAAGAGGATATGAACGAGATCGCCGCCTGCATTGCCCTTGCCATGGAGGACGGCTTTGAAAATCATGTGCCGGAGCTGCAAAGCAGGGTAGAGGCGATCTGCGGAAAATATCCGCTGTATCAGTAATCAGGAGAACAGATGGATAGAGAAAAAGCGTTTGAAGAGATGCTTGCTTTTATCCTGAAAAGGCAAGCGGAAACCATAGAGCAGATGGATCGGCTGAAAGCGGCCGGTCAGACAAAATCCGCTACATACCGGCAGTTGATGGGAAACAAAATGCTGTATCAGGATATGCTTTCCCTGTATGGCCTTTTCGGCCTGCTGGAGAAAACTGAAGCGGAGCAGTAAGACTTTGCCGCTGTTTTTTGATTATTTTTGAAGGGTGGTTTTTATGCCCGCGCCTCTTGCAGACAGAATACGTCCGGCTTCTCTGGACGATGTGGTAGGCCAGAAGCATATTCTCGGCTCCGGCAGGGCTTTGCGAAAAATTATTGAGTCCGGTCAAATTCCCAATATGGTATTTTACGGTCCCTCCGGTGTGGGAAAAACTACCGTAGCGTCAATTATCGCTAAAAACACAGACATGCTTTTGGTCAAACTCAACGGCACCACGGCTTCCACTGCGGATATCAAGGAAGCAGTGTCCCGGATCGGTACCTTTGAAAGCATGAATGGGATTCTGCTGTACCTTGATGAGATCCAGTACTTTAATAAAAAACAGCAGCAGACCCTTCTGGAGTTTATTGAAAACGGAAGCATTACTCTGATCGCTTCCACCACGGAAAATCCGTATTTTTATGTATATAACGCCATTTTAAGCCGTTCTACCGTGTTTGAATTCAAGCCTGTGGAACGGGAAGAAATCGAAAAAGCTGTAGAGCGGGCCTTTTCTCTGATCGCCGAGGAGCAGGGCAGGGAGTTTCGGCTGGAAGAAGGGGTGTGCAGGCACATTTCCTCTGCATGCGGCGGCGATGTGCGCAAGGCAATGAATGCGGCAGAGCTTTGTACCCTTACCTGTGACAGGGGAGAATCCGAGATGGCCATTACTTTGGAAAGCGCGAAAGAGCTTACCCAAAAAAGTTCGCTTCGGTATGATAGGGGTGGAGATGAGCATTACGATATTTTATCGGCTTTTCAAAAGTCTATGCGGGGCTCTGACCCGGACGCCGCTCTTCATTATCTGGCAAGGCTTTTGGAGGCGGGAGACCTGCCCTCCGCCTGCCGTCGTCTGATGGTTTGTGCCTGTGAGGACGTGGGCCTTGCCTGGCCGCAGATCATTCCCATTGTAAAGGCCGCGGTAGATGCCGCGATGATGGTGGGGCTGCCGGAGGCCGGAATTCCTCTGGGAGACGCGGTGATCCTGGTAAGCACCGCGCCGAAATCCAATTCGGGTGCTAACGCCATCGAAAAGGCCATGGCGGATGTTCAGGCGGGCAAAACCGGGCCGATCCCCCGATGCCTTCAGAATAAACATTATGACAGCGCCGAGGTGGAGCAAAAAGGCCAATTCTATCAGTATCCTCACGTGTTTCCCAATCATTGGGTTTCCCAGCAATATTTGCCAGATGCTTTGCTGGGCGCATCCTATTACGAATACGGCGATAATAAAAACGAACAGAGCTTTCGGGCTTATTGGGAAAAAATAAAAGGAACCTGAAAGGAAAGAATAAACTGATAGGAAAGCTTGTATGATAGTAAGGGCGGCCGAGGATAAAAAAGAAAACGATGAAAAAGATCGGAAACAAGTTTCCGATTTTCCGAGCATAGAAAGGAAAGTGGTTTCATGAAACCCTCAGTTCTGAGAAATCTTCCGCACAGCTTATGCGCTGTAGGCGTGAAGGACGGAAAACGGCAAAACGCCTGTATTGTCAATTCTGTCATGCAGATTTCCAAAGCGACTGCTTCCGTGGCTCCTTTTGTAGCGGTCAGCTTGAATAAGGCAAACTACAGCGCCGAATGTATCGAGAAAACCGGACTTTTTACGATTTCCGTGCTTTCCGAGGATACGCCCGCTACGGTGATCGGCGCTCTTGGGTTTGTTTCAGGCAGAAAAGCAGATAAGCTGGAAAATATCAGGCATAAGGTGCTGGCAGAAGGTGTGCCGGTCATTAAGGAAAATACCTGCTGCTGGTTTTTGTGTCAGGTCAGGGAAAAAGTGGAAATTGCCGGACAAAAGCTTTTGATCGCGGAAATCATTGCGGGAAGCGATGAAGCAGTGGGTACGCCGATGAGCTATGAATACTATGTAGAGCGTTTGGGCGGGGCCGCCTCGCTGAAATCGCCTACATATCTGCCGCCGGAAAGCACTTTTGACAAGAGCAGCGGAGAAAGCTTTGTCTGCTCGGTGTGCGGATATGTGTACAGTGATCCCCGTGTTGGTTTTGAAGAACTACCGGAGGATTGGGTATGTCCCATCTGCAAAATGCCGAAAAAAGCATTTGTAAGGAAAAAATAAAGAGGAATAAAAAGCAGAGCGCCCGCCATGGAATCTGACCATGGAGGGCGTTTTTACGAGATTATGATTTGTGGCAGATGCTTACCGCATTACGTTTTCAGCGGAGGTGGAGGGGAGATCGCCCAAATTGTTGTTTTCATCGCCATCAGGCAGAGAACGCAGGTATTCGCTGCCGTTCCGGCTGGCGATAGCTACCCCTCGGATTCCTCCCTGCTTTGCCAGAGAGACGCCGTCCCGTTTGGAAAGCACGGTACCGTCCGAAAGCTCATACCCGGAAATTTTTCCATTTTTGCGTACCAGCCGGGCAATGCTTTTGGCGTCCTTATTGGGAACAGGGTTCATAATGTTGATGTTTGCGGGCAGATTTCCGATTCTGCCGTTTTTTTCCTGATTCATGGTAGTTACCTTCCTTTCCCGCGTATGGCGCGGAGATACAAAAATTACATTCCTATTTTTGTTCCTTCCCGTTGTCTTTATACGGAAGCAGAAAGCAAATTTTCTCAATGATGGGATGGGTTTTTCAGTATGATTGGGGCAGTGGTTCGGGATGCGCTGACCGGGAAAACCACAAAACTCGGGATTGCTTTCTTTCGGGAAATAGGATATACTTTTTTCGTATCGCTCTGTCACAGACAGAAAACGGATTTGGAAAGGACTGGTTCAGAGAATGGAAGCACAGGAGCTGAAAGACCTGCAAATCACGGCGGCAAGGGTTCGCCTGGGAATTTTGGAGGGTGTGTACCATGCAAAGTCCGGGCATCCCGGCGGCTCTCTTTCTTCAGCGGAAATTTTTACGTATCTGTATTTTAAGGAAATGAGGATCGACCCCGAAAATCCAAAGGATGAAAACAGGGACCGCTTTGTGCTTTCCAAGGGCCATTGTGCTCCCGGTCTGTATGCCGTGCTGGCTCAGCGCGGCTATTTTGGCGAAGAGGAGCTGCAAAGGCTGCGCCATGTTGGATCGATGCTTCAAGGCCACCCGGATATGAAGGGAACTCCCGGTGTGGATATGAGCTCCGGCAGCCTGGGACAGGGAATTTCCTGTGCCGTGGGAATGGCCATGGCGGGCAAGTTGGATCAAAAGGACTACCGTGTCTATGCCCTGTTGGGAGACGGCGAAAGCGAAGAAGGCCAGGTGTGGGAAGCAGCCATGTTTGCCGGACACAAAAAGCTGGATAACCTGTGCGTCATTGTGGACTATAACGGCCTGCAGATCGACGGCCCCATTTCTCAGGTGGGCGGCCCTGAGCCTCTGGACGAGAAATTCCAGGCCTTCGGGTTTGAGGTCGTGAATATTGACGGCAACAGCTTTGAAGAGCTGGAACAGGCGCTTTCCGCCGCCAGAACCTGCAAGGGAAAGCCTTTTGCCATCATCGCGAAGACCATAAAGGGAAAAGGCGTTTCCTTTATGGAAAATCAGGCGGGATGGCATGGAAAGGCTCCCAATGGAGAGGAATATGAAACCGCCAGAAAAGAACTGGAAGCGAGCTTGGAGGTGCTGCTGCATGCGTGAAATTGTAAAAAAGGCAACAAGAGAAAGCTTTGGAGAAGCGGTGACCGCCCTGGCGGAAACAAACCCCGCTGTTGTAGTGCTGGACGCTGATCTGGCGGAGGCGACAAAAACGGGAATTTTTAAGAAAAAATACCCGGAGCGTTTTATTGACTGCGGGATTGCCGAGTGCAATAT
>CAMVYG010000131.1 GCA_947171615.1 uncultured Clostridia bacterium | reverse complement strand
GATCGCATGAAATACCTTTGCCGCAATGCCGGGCGTGTTTTTCATAATGGGATCATGAATGGAAATTTTATGGTTCACGCTGCTGACGATTACATTGACCTTTGTTTCTTTTTTCAATGCGGAGACAAAGGAAAGAATATCGATCAAGTCGTTGTCGGAAATGGTAAAGGACAGGCCGGTCAAGGCTCCGTGGGTGGGGGCCATGGAGATCATATCGATATTGATATCATACTGAGAGATCGCATCAAAAATCTTAGCAATGGAATCCGCATTGGCGGGGAACCCCTGAAGCGTAACAAGGGTGATGTTGTCAACCGTGCTGATCACAGTAGAATTGCTCACTTTTTCGTCCTCCTTAAATCAGATCCGACATATCGTAAAGGCCGGGCTTTTGCTCCTTCATAAACACGGCTGCCTGCACCGCGCCGGAAGCAAATAACTCCTTTGATTGAGCGGAGTGGGAAAGAGTGAGAACCTCGTGAAGACCGGAAAAGATCACCTGATGCTCTCCTACGATCGTGCCGCCCCGTACAGAATGAAGGCCAATTTCACTTTTTTCCCGCTTTTTCCTCTGAGAATGACGGTCATAGGTATATTTCATCTGTCCCTGCCGTGTCTCATTGATGGCGTCAGCCAGCATAAGCGCTGTTCCGCTGGGTGCGTCCAGCTTCTGGTTATGGTGCATTTCCACGATCTCCACATCAAAGGAATCGCCCAAAACCTCTTCCGCTTTTTTGGCTAATTCAATCAGCAGATTGATTCCCAGCGACATGTTGCGGGAATAGAAAACAGGAAGCGTTTTGGCTGCCTCATGGATCTGTTCTACCTGTTCCCGGTCATACCCGGTGGTACATAATACCGCGGCGGTTCCCGGGTGAAGGCGGCAATATTCTAAAATCGGATTCAACGCCGTTGGGTGAGAAAAATCGATCAACACATCGGCGTGCTCCTCTATTTCGGCGGGAGTTGAATAAACGGGAAAATCGCTGTGCAGAGGCTTTGAAACATCTACACCGGCTACAATGCGGCAATCCTCACGGTTTTGGATCGCGGTCTGCACCGCAGTGCCCATTTTTCCGGCACAACCGCACAAAATCACATCAGTCATCTTGACAGCTTCCTTTCCTTATCACTTCCTGAAACACAGTCGCTTTACAGTAAAGAGTGCTTTTTCAAAAGAGCAGTGAGCTTTTCCTGGTTGCCTTCTGTCATGGTGGTCAGCGGCATCCGGCAGAAGTTAGTGCTGATCAGACCCATGCGGAACAGCGCTTCCTTGACAGGGATCGGATTTACGTCCATAAAGAAACCGTCCATCAGATCCAGGTATTCCACATTGAGCTTTCGGGCGCTGTCCAGATCACCCCGAAGCATTGCGGCGGAAAGCTCATGCATTTGCCGGGGAAGGGCATTTGAAAAGACGGAAATAACACCCTTGCCGCCCAAAGCCATAATGGGAAGCGTTTGATTATCTTCGCCGGAATAAACAGCCAGCTGGTCACCGCAAAGAGCCAGCGTGCGGGCAACAGAGGCGGTATCGCCATTTGCTTCCTTTACCGCTACGATATAAGGGTTTTTAGAGAGCTTCTGATAGGTGGTAGGCTGAATATTGCACCCGGTACGGCTGGGAACATTGTAAAGAACGCAGGGCATCTTTACGTTGTCCGCCACATAGTTAAAGCTTTCCTCCAGCCCTTTTTGAGAGGTCTTATTGTAATAGGGAGTAACCAAAAGAAGACCATCTGCCCCCAGCTTCTTTGCCTCCAGAGACAATTCCACACAGAAATGGGTATCATTACTGCCGGTCCCTGCAATTACAGGCACGCGTCCCCGTACCTTTTCTATGATAAATTCAATAGTTTTCAAATGCTCTTCGGCCGTCATTGTAGCAGCTTCCCCGGTAGTTCCGCATGCGATAATGGAATCGATCCCATTTTCAATCTGGAACTCAACCAACTGCTCCAATTCTTCCCAAAGAATATTGCCATCCTGATCGAAGGGGGTGACCAGCGCGGTACCGGCGCCGGTAAAAAGCAATTCTTTCATAAGGCATAAAACCTCCGAAATTTAAAATCAATCAAAGTAACCCAGCTTGCACAGCAGTTCAGCCATAAGCACACCGCCGCCGGCAGCGCCGCGCAGAGTGTTGTGGGAAAGGCAAACGAACTTATAATCATACTGCGTATCCGGACGGAGGCGGCCGATGGAAACAGCCATACCACCCTCTAAATCTCTGTCCAATTTGGTTTGCGGGCGGTTCTCCTCCTCAAAGTAGTGAAGGAACTGTTTGGGCGCGCTGGGCAGCTCCAGTTCCTGAGCAGGTCCCTTAAATTCATTCCATCTGCGAATGATCTCCTCTTTGGAAGCCTTCTGCTCCATGGAGAAGAAAACAGCAGCCATATGGCCATCAGACACGGGAACCCGCAGGCATTGTGAGGTAATGGAGGGGGAAGTGGCATTGACGATCACGCCGTTTTCCACCTTGCCCCAGATCTTCATGGGCTCCTGCTCGGACTTTTCTTCCTCGCCGCCGATATAGGGGATCACATTGTCAACGATTTCGGGCATTGTCTCAAAGGTTTTTCCCGCACCGGAAATCGCCTGGTACGTACAGGCCAGCACCTTGGTGATCCCCAGATCCAACAGGGGATGGATGGCAGGCACATAGCTTTGCAAAGAGCAGTTGCTTTTCACGGCAATAAAGCCTTTTTTTGTGCCGAGGCGTTTTCTCTGGGTTTCAATCACCTTCGCATGATCGGCATTCAGCTCCGGAACGATCATGGGAACATCGGCATCGCCTCTGTGCTGCTTGTTGTTGGAGATCACAGGGCATTCCTTTTTGGCATAGGCCTCTTCCAGGGCTCTGATCTCTTCCGACTTCATATTGACGGCGCAAAACACAAAATCTACCAGTGACACGATTTTATCGATATCCTTTTCAGCGTCATAAACAGGAAGCTCACTCATGGCGGAAGGGATAGAGGCTTTCATAGCCCAGCGTCCTTCTACTGCTTCCCGATATGTTTTTCCGGCCGAATTGGCGCTGGCCGCCAATGCCGTTACATGAAACCAAGGGTGATTTTCCAAAATAGTGGCAAAACGCTGTCCGACCATTCCGGTACATCCAATGATTCCTACCCGATACTGCTTCATATTGCAACATCCTCTCTAAAATTACTGGAACCGAAAGAAAAACAGAAAAACCGGTTGAAAACCGGCTGCCAATCTTTTATAATGAAACTGCTGCTTTTTCGGAAAAACCGAAAATAAATAGCGCTCCATCGGGAAAGATGGCAGCTACAGGGCTGTTCGCCTCAGCAGCCAGGAGTTGTTTGCCAAACAAGCTCCTTCGGCGGATTTCCCTTTCACAAAATTTCACAGGTTTCGGCAACCTCGATTCTGATACTTTTGAAAGCCGCGCCTCTATTTCTTTTATCATACCTTAGTTTCTCTCTGTTGTCAATTTTTAGGCTTTATATTCTATGAATTTTTTTGGAAACATGTGCTTGGGTTCAGAGTAAAACAAGGCGGCAAAAAAGGAATAGAATTGTGGGAAAGGAAAATTTATGGAAAGCACAATGAAAACCAGCGATTTCTATTTTGACCTGCCCGAAGAATTGATCGCTCAAACTCCTGTAGAGCCCAGAGACAGCTCCCGCCTCATGTGCCTTGATAAGCGTACCGGCGCAATAGAACATCGCTACTTTCGCGATATTGTCGATCTGCTTCGGCCGGAGGACTGTCTGATCTTAAACGATTCCCGGGTGCTTCCCGCCCGCATTTATGGAGTCAAAGACGATACAGGGGCTCATGTTGAATTTCTTTTACTGGAAAATCTTGGGAATGATATTTGGGAAGTTCTCGCAAAGCCCGGCAAAAGGGCTAAAAAGGGAAGTACCTTTACCTTTGGCGATGGGCTTCTGCGCTGTGAAGTGCTCGACACCTTAGAGAACGGTGGCAAGCGAATCCACTTTACATATACCGGCGTGTTTTTTCATCTTTTAGATCAAATCGGACAAATGCCCTTGCCGCCCTATATCAAAGAAAAGCTTCAGGATCAAGAGCGGTATCAAACTGTTTATTCCCGTGAGCTTGGTTCCGCCGCGGCTCCAACGGCTGGGCTGCATTTTACACCGGAGTTGCTGGAAAAAATTCGGGCGAAAGGAACTCACCTGGGATTTGTGACGCTTCATGTGGGGCTTGGAACCTTTCGCCCGGTCAGCGCGGAGAAAATTACCGATCACAAAATGCACTCGGAGCACTATTATATGCCGGAAGAAACCGCCAAATTGATTCGGGAGACAAAGGAAAAAGGCGGACGTGTAGTGGCGGTAGGCACAACCAGCTGCCGTACTATTGAATCTGTTGCCCAAAAGGAAGGGTGTTTTCGAGAGAGCGAAGGCTGGACGGATATTTTCATCTATCCCGGTTACGAATTCAAAGGACTGGATGCTCTCATTACAAATTTTCATCTGCCGAAAAGCACGCTGATCATGCTGGTATCCGCTCTGGCAGGACGGGAAAATGTGCTGAATGCTTATCGGAAAGCTGTAAAAGAACATTATCGTTTTTTTAGCTTTGGCGACGCCATGTTCCTTTCATGATCACAAAAATATAGGAGAGTTTTATCATGTATCAACTGCTGAAAACAGAAGGCCGTGCCCGCCGGGGTGAATTCCATACGGTTCACGGGACGGTGCAGACTCCGGCTTTTATGAACGTGGCTACAGCCGGGGCCATTAAAGGTGCAGTTTCCGCCTGCGATTTGAAGGAATTACGCTGCCAGGTGCAGCTTTGCAATACGTATCATCTCCACGTACGTCCCGGAGACGAAGTTGTGAAGAACCTGGGGGGGATTCGGAAATTTACCGGTTGGGACGGCCCTGTGCTCACCGACAGCGGCGGCTTCCAGGTGTTTTCTCTGGCAAAGCTGCGAAATATCACAGAAGAAGGCGTAACCTTTGCTTCCCATATTGACGGTCATAAAATCTTTATGGGGCCGGAGGAAAGCATGCGAATCCAGTCAAATCTCGGTTCTACTATTGCTATGGCCTTTGACGAATGTGTAGAAAACCCTGCTGAGTACGATTACGCCAAGGCCTCTTGTGAGCGTACTGCCAGATGGCTGGAGCGCTGCAAACGGGAGATGGCTCTGCTCAACGCCAGAGAAGGGGCTGTAAATCCACAGCAGCTTTTGTTCGGAATCAATCAAGGATGTACTTATGAAGATCTGCGGATCGAGCACATGAAGCGTATTGCCGCTCTGGAGCTGGATGGCTATGCCATTGGCGGTTTGGCAGTAGGGGAACCAACAGAAGACATGTACCGCATCATTGAAGCGGTGGAGCCCCATATGCCAAAAAATAAGATCCGCTATTTAATGGGGGTGGGAACTCCCGCCAATATTCTGGAGGCCGTCCGCAGGGGCGTTGACCTGTTTGATTGTGTTATGCCCAGCCGTAATGCCCGCCATGGCCACGCCTTTACCTGGGAAGGATGCCGAAATCTGCTGAACGCTAAATATGAGCTGGATGATTCGCCTTTAGATACAGCTTGCGACTGTCCGACCTGCCGTAATTTCAGCCGGGCATATTTGCATCATCTGCTGAAAGCAGGGGAAATGCTAGCCATGCGGCTGATGGTAATGCTCAATTTATTTTTTTTTAATACCCTGCTTATGAAGATCAGGGAAGCACTGGATGACGGAGCTTTCGAAAGCTTTTATCAAACAAATATTGAAACGCTGGGAAAGCGAATTTAAAAGACTTTGAGAAATCTATTTAATTTTGCTTGCAAGTTTTCCTCTTCCTTGTTATAATCAAACTGCTTACATTTCGGAGATATAAAGGAGATATAAAAAATGGAACATTTGATGAAACTGAGCGAAAACCAGGCGGCAGCAGGCGGTATGAACCTGATTGTTATGCTGCTGATTTACGGCGCCTTTTTCCTGGTACTGTATTTGATCTTTTTCCGCCCTCAGAACAAAAAGAAGAAAAAAGAAGCTGAAATGCGTAAAAACGCACAGGTGGGGGACGAGGTCACTACCATCGGCGGTATTTGCGGGCGCATTGTTGCCGTGAAAGACGAGAGCGACTCTGTAGTGATCGAAACCGGCAGCGATAAATCCCGCATGAGAATCAAGCGCTGGGCCATCGGCAGTGTCGATACCGTTCACGAGGATGACCAGACCTGATTGATTTATAGTATTGCAGTTAGAGATACCAGAGCTTATGTTTTGGTATCTTTACTTTTTTCAGGAAGGATGTGTACGCTTTTGCGAACACCACGAATTAACTGCTCAGTACAGTTGTGAAATGCTGCTGGCGAATTGTACTGAGCCAAATTGATTTTATAGTGAAAGAAATCTACGGCCTTGTTTTA
>CAMVYG010000130.1 GCA_947171615.1 uncultured Clostridia bacterium | reverse complement strand
AAATGAAGAATACCAAAAGAAAAAGCCACAACTTTCGTTGCGACTTTTTCTTTTGGTGCCGGTGGCCGGACTCGAACCGGCACGGTATCGCTACCGGTGGATTTTGAGTCCACTACGTCTGCCAATTCCATCACACCGGCAAGTGTATGGGATAGTAGTAGTTATTATATAGCAGCGGAAAGAAAAAATCAAGTTTTTTCTTTTCATGTTGTAAAAAACCGCCTTTGCCAAAGTGTTTTCGGCAAAGGCGGTTTTTTAAACAGGCAGGGAAGAAGCGGTAAAACAAAAGGTTGAACTCACAAAAGCCTTGTGTTGTTGATGACCAGCTCAAACTGCAAACCCAGGGTCTGGGCGGCCTTGCGGCAGAGCACCATGCGGTCCAGAAAAATCTCAAAGTATTCCATCACAGGGCATATCTCTGTAGCGATCGTAATATTAAATAGACAGACCTTCTTTTCGGGGTCGATCTCCAGCCGGGTGTTTTCTACCGCGTAATTAACACGGTCATGGATATCGGCGGTCAGCACGGCGTTTTTTCGGACTCTTGTGCGCCGCACGTCGCTTTTATCCGAAAGGATCAGCGCCGCCGCCACGGGATTCACCGGGTAGGCTGTTTTTTCATCGTGATGCCCAATGGCAGAACAGACCAGGGCAATTTCCTCCGGCGGCATGGAAAGCTTATTCAGCAGGGTAAAGGCCATCAGCGCACCGCTGTGGGCGTGATCTGCCCGATTTACGGTGTTGCCGATATCGTGGAGATATCCCGCGATCGCCGCCAGCTCGCAGGTGCGTTCCGGATAATGGAGGGCAGAGAGAATATCTCTGGCATAATTGCTGCTGCGCTTGGCGTGGGCAAGTCCGTGCTCTGTAAAGCCGATGGCTTCCAGGCAGTTGTTTCCCTGTTCAATGTAGCAGCGAACCTCCTGATTGGAAAAAATCTCTTCGGGAGAAATGTGCTGATAGTCTGCCATAGGGTATCCTCCTGTTTTTTAAAAGCGCTTTGTGGGGAATTATTCCGCGGTCAGCATACGGTACATGGACTCCAGACAGATCTTGGCGTGAACCTTGAACTGCTCCAGATCGATGCGCTCATTTACATCGTGGGCATGGCTGTCTTCTTCGCTGGCAAAGCCGGGGCCAAAGGCCACGCCTCTGCCGTGCATCTGGCGGGCATAGGTGCCGCCGCCCATGGAGAAAATGCTGCATTCCTCTCCGGTAATATCCTTGTAAGCGCCGGCAAGCAGGGTGATTAGCGGACTCTCCTTCGGCAGGTACAAAGGAGCGGCGTCGGAAAGCAGGACGTAAGTAAGGCCATAGGCTTCCGCCTCCTTTTGAATGGCGTTGGAAACCGCAGTTCCTTCCTTTGTAGCGGGGTAGCGGATATCCACAACAAGACTGCATTCCCGGGAATCGGCGTTCAAAAGCCCAAGGTTAAAGGTCAGGGGGCCGCTGGGCTCATCGCTCATTGCCACATGAAGCAGACTGCCATCATAGGTAAGGCCGATCTTTTCGTGAACGAACCGGAAGAAAGCCCCCAGCCGTTCTTTGCCGAATACCTCCGCTAAAAGCTTTACCAGATGAGCGGCGGCGTTGCAACCGTTTTCCGGTCCTGCGGCGTGGGCTGCCTTTCCCTTTGCCAACAGGGAAGCGCCGTCTTTTGTAGGGGTGATCACAAATTCGGCAGGGGAGCGTTCCGCCGCTTTTTTGAGCGCTTCACACTCTTCCTGAGAGCAGAGGATCTCGCAGTTTGCCTTGGCGGGAACGGCATTACTTACCGTACCGGAGACAAAGCTTTTCACAAGACCGGAATCATTTTTACCGGAAATTTTCAGATTGATAATGCCCTTTTCGCAGTGGCAGATGCCATAGCCGGAATCGGGTGTAAAGCCCATATCGGGAAGCTGCTCCTGCTCGAAGTAGTGTGGGATATCAGCCATGCCCACTTCCTCGCCGGAGCCGAAGATCACCCGGAGCTTACGGTTCCCTTTGATCCCGGCGTCCTTTAAGGCACGCAGACAGTGGAGGGCAACAACAGCGGCGCCCTTATCGTCAGACACACCCCGGCCAAAGGCAAGGTTTCCATTGATTGTCAGGGTAAAGGGATCGGTATCCCATCCCTCTCCGGCAGGAACTACATCCACATGGGCCATTACAACAGCGTTTCCTTCGCCTTCTCCGTATTCGGCGTGGGCGGCATAGTAATCCGCGTTTTTCGTTTTCAGACCATAGCCCTCGGCCATTTCCAGCACAGTATCAAGGGCTTTTGCACAGGCGTCACCAAAGGGGTGTCCGTTTTCCGCTTGGCCCGCCACAGAGGGAATGGCGATCAGGGTTCCCAGATCTTTCAGAATATCGTCCCAGTAGTCCAGAATTTTTTCTCCAAACAGCATAAGCTGCGCCTCCATTTCAAAGGGTGATTTTTTAGAAGTGTGCCGGCAGAAAAAGCGCCGATTACACAAGCACAGGAACACTGGCTCTAAACCATACTATTCTTTTTCCCTTGTAAAGTCAAGAAAAAGCAGGGGGAGAAAGCGGGGAATTTCATGTTAAACGCCATTTGGTTCGGGATGATTTTAGGTAGTGTTGTCTGCGCTGTGGCTACCGGCAGGCTGGGCGATCTTTCCGCCGCAGTCATGGACGGTGCGAAGGACGCGGTAGAGCTTTCCTTTTTTCTTCTGGGGAGCATGTGCGCCTGGCTGGGATTTTTGAAGATCGCGGAAAAAAGCGGACTGACGGATCTTCTGGCCTCTGCTTTTTCCCCGGTGATCGACAGGCTTTTTCCGGAATACCGGGAGGATCAGGAGATCAAGGGGAAAATGTGCATGAATTTTTCGGCAAATTTTCTGGGGCTGGGAAACGCCGCCACACCCTTGGGGCTGGCAGCCGTCAGCGCTATGGCGAAGAAAAACATTGGGAATACCCCCACAAAGGGCATGATTCTGTTTGTAGTTTTTAATACGGCCTCCATTCAGCTTTTGCCTATCAATATGGCGGCAATGCGGAGCTCCTGCGGCAGCACAGCGCCCTTTGCCATTTTGCCGGAAATCTGGATCACCTCTTTTGCCGCGCTGTGCACCTGTGTGCTGTGCTGTAAGCTGACGGAGCGGGGAAACCTGAGAAAAATTTAAGAGCTTTTTGCGGGTATTGAAAAAAGCGAAAGGCAGGGGAAAGCGATGGGGCAGATCGGGGCGGCGGCTATGCCGCTGATTATCGGAATCATTGTGCTGTTTGGCTTTTTGAAAAATGTGGAAGTGTTTGATACCTTTTTAGAAGGGGCAAAGGAGGGAATTCACGCTTCCTTCCGGGTCCTTCCCACCTTGATCGGCCTGATCGTGGCGGTCTCCATGGTACGGGCCTCCGGGCTGCTGGAGCTGCTTTGCTCTCTGGCTGAGCCTTTGGCGGAGGCGGCGGGCATTTCTCCGGAAATACTGCCCCTTGCCTTGCTGCGTCCTGTTTCCGGCAGTGGTTCCTCTGCCTATACGCTTTCGCTTCTTCAGCAATTCGGGCCGGACAGCGAAACGGGGAAGATCGCCTCTGTGCTGGCATCCTCTACAGAAACCACCTTTTACGCCATTGCCGTATATTTCGGAGCCTGCGGTTATAAAAAGCTGCGCTATACCGTTCCGGCCGCTTTACTTGGGGATTGTGCCGCTCTTGTTTTTGCTGTGCTCACTGTGAAGCTGATTGGGTAGCTAAAGCCCATATCTGATGCAGCAGAAGCGTGCTCCTTTATAAAACTGTAAGATTTCATAATTTGCATTCTGGGGGAAAGCGTGCTAGAATAATCAAATAGTAATATTCTCAGAGAAGGTTTGAGCTGTGCGGCGATTCTCTTTTCTCGCTTTGTTTCGAAAAGCACCAGCCTTCTCCTTAATAAGCGGTTTTGATCAAAAGAATCCGCAAGCGGTTATTCTGCGAAAAGCCTGAAACTGTGCAGATACAATACCTTACAGATGGAGCGATGTGCTTTGACAGATCATGAGCTGCTGGAAGAGGAAGCCTCTTCTGCTGTAGAGCCTCAAAAGAAAAAACGAAAAATCCCATGGGGAGTGGTATACATTGTTGCCACCATCATCGCGGTACTGGTGTTCGGAATATGTAACCGTGAGTTTGGCAATGTGTTTCGCACTATATCCAGCCTGACTCCCGGTTTTCTGGCTTTGGCCGTGGTGATCACGGTGGTCTATTTTCTTTTTGAAGGCGGGATCATCCGCCTTTTGATGCGCAGCCAGAAAATTCCAATGAAGATAGGAAGCGCTATGAAAATAGGGCTTCTCGGCATTTATTATTCCTATATTACGCCCAGCTCTACCGGCGGCCAGCCCATGCAGGCGGCTTACCTTCGCCGGGACAAGATCCCTGTGGGAGTTTCCACCGCCGTACTGATCGTGAAATTTTTCTGCTTCCAGTGTGCTTTTTTTCTCTGTTCTCTTCTAAGCTTCTTCTTTATGTATGAAAAGCTGAGCCTGGAAAACCCCGGTATTATCCCGCTGATCATTCTGGGTCTGGCCATAAACGGCGGCTCCATTATCTTTTTTCCCAGCCTGTTTATTAAACCGGTGCTCCATGGGATCTGCCGCTTTGCCAAGTGGCTGGTGGGAAAGATCAGGTTTTTGCGGGGGCATTTTCATCTTTTGGAGTCCATCGATAAATTTGAAGAAGATTTCGGCAGCTATCGGGAAACCTTTCGCGAAAACAAGCGCAGCGTGCTGTGGGGGATACTGCTCTCCATCCCGCAGTTTATTCTGCAAATGAGTGTGATCTATTTCATTTTTCTTGCCTTTGGCTATCACACGATCAGCTATTGGGAAGTGTTTGCCGTACAAAGTCTTTTGCAGGTGTCCGTGTCCTTTATGCCCATGCCCGGCGCTTCCGGTGCCCAGGAATTGGGGTTTTCCGCTTTTTTCCGGAATTACTTTGTCAGGGACGATCTCTATTCTGCCGTGATGGTCTGGCGGTTCTTCACCTACTATCTGGTGGTGATTGCGGGGGCGCTGCTGGTGGTGGCGGATCAGTTCCTCTACAATCGCCGAAAAAAGGATTCTCGGGATGCAAAGGAATGAGGCGTGGTGAAAAGAAAGCAAAAAGAGGGGGAACAGCTCAGCAGAGCTGTTCCCCCTTGTCGGTTTTCCGCCGCGCACAACTGCACGTGAAAGTCGGAAAGCCGATGTTCCATAGCCTAAAAAGCGTTATTTGCAGGCAATATAAATATCCATGGCGTCCCCATCGGTTTCAAAGCAGGGGATAACGCCCTTTTCTGCACGCTCCAGACCGTTCACCCGCATATACTCCAGAAGCGTTTTGTAACCGTTGGGAATGGTCACAAAAGGATTTTCAAAAGGCGTTTCAATATGGATCGCCGCATAATGATGGGCTTCCTGCTCGTGAATTTCCATATCGGGAGGAGTACAACCCTCCGGCAAAATCCACGCCGCTTCATAGCCGTGCATATTGAAAACATTGATCTGCTCCTGTGACACGTTGGGGAAGTCCCAGCCGATGACACGGGGATTTTCCACACCGAAACCGCGGGCGACGGAAAACATTCTGTCGATGGCGTCACCCTCGGGGTCAGAACTGATAACGGCATGCTTGATATAACGGAAAGCGGGAACCACTTCTACACGCAGGTTTGTATATGTTTCGCCGCAGACGACCATGTCGTCACGGAACAGGCTGTCCAGAGAACAGTTGAAAAGCCTGCAAAGCTCTATGGCCTTGTCCATTTCGGGCTGTACCGTATCAAGCTCCCATTTTGATACGGTCTGGCGGCTGATATTCATTTTTTCAGCCAGATCCTCCTGGGTCATATTTCCTCTCAGGTGTCTTAAAAACTGCAAATTTTTCCCGAAGCTCATAAAATACACTCCTTTTGTTTTCTTGCGCCGGCTGCATGATTCCATGATAGCGGCTTCTACAGTAAGCCGCAACCAACCCAAATGTGCTTTTTCTTTGAATCGCGCAACTTTAAGGTGCGAAGAAAGAGAACGGCTATAGGCGTTCTAGACCGCAAAAAAGAGTGCAGAATCAGGAATGGGAACAGCGGTAAGTCAGCTATTTTTATCCCGATAAGCATATCCGAAGTGAATGGGCGGTGATGTTACGGAAATATACACAAACTCTTCTTTTGAAGAATTCAGCAGGCCGTGAATGTCTCCGTCGCAAAAACGTACAGCATCTCCAGCGGAGAAGGGTTCCTCCCTGTCATCTGCGAGCAGCAGAATCCCTTTGCCCCGAATGGCATACCAGATCTGTTCTGATGTTTCATGCACATGACGGGGCTGAACAGCAGACGGTTCAAGATGTACTTCGGTAATTGTGACCCGGCGGCTTTCGGAGTTTTCGGGATTCAGTATTTGTCTTGAAATCACTCCGGGGTTCGACAGGCTTTTGA
>CAMVYG010000129.1 GCA_947171615.1 uncultured Clostridia bacterium | reverse complement strand
AAGCGGCTCGTAGCAACCGTTTTTCACAGAATCCCCAAATTTGTTGATACAGGAGAGAATTTGGGAGAAAATATGCCGGACGAATTGAATATTGATAAAGATTGAGAAAAATCCAAACGCCAAAAGCAGGACAAATCCAAACAGATAATACTGCCTTTGAGAGGATGGTTTCCAGATGTAGGTGATCTTCTGTGGAAACCGCATTTTCTCAAAGGAAATAGTCCTGATATCATAAGAACCGTTCGCTGTCATCCCATCCATATCCAGTTGTTCTCCGGTGTAATTTATCAAAAGCTGGTCCGAAGTTGTGACGATCTGAGGGGCGGCCGCAGGTTCCTGTTGATGATCCGGATAGAGGAAGGAATCCATTTTCTTTCTTTCTACAGACAGCGTCAGAAGATAGAGTACATGCTGATCGGAAAACACCTTGCGCATATAGGTGTAATGGTCGGAAAAGGGGGTAAAGGAAGCTTTGGCAGAATAGGCCTCGGCCATGGAAGGCGTGACCCACTGCTCCGTTCGGGAGGAGGCCATAAATGCCGCGATAGGTTCCAGGCTTGAGATATCATCCAAATGATAAAACATGTTGTACCCACGGGGAATGGTTGAGTTCTCAAAATAGATTTTTGGAATGATCCTGTTTTCGTAAGACAGTCCGCCAGATACCATGCGGGTGATCTCATCGGAATAATAATTCCAGTTCCGGTAGGAATACTTGGTGAGAAGAAAGCCCTTCAGCGCACTGTTGGAACTGATCCGGTCCGCTACCTTGAGAATCTCGGTGATATAACCGATCCGTTCACTTTCTGCCTGTTCTACCACCAGGTTTGTTGCATTACGGTAGCTTTGCTCGCCGTCCCGCAGGAGCTTTCCGTAAAAGATGCCGATCATGATTAAAAACGGTATGATCAAAAAAACGACCATCTTGAAGATCATTTCACGATATAGCGATTTTTTGTACCACCGAGAAATCAATGACATTCCCTCCAGTTCTGTGCTTTCTTTTTATAAAATGATTTTGATACCATAAGCGCCGAAGGTGCGTTGATGATCGCTTGCGATCATTTTACCATAAAGCAGACAGAAAGAAAATCTTTCCGGACGAGTTCAAGGAGTTGAGAGCAATGCTTACCATATCGATTCTGGTTGTAGACGATGAAAGCTTTGTTTGCAAAAATTTGATTCTGAAATTAAAGCGGCTGAATCATACGGATGTAGAGTATAAGGTAACCGCTTGTGAAAATGGAAATCAAGCTTTGGATCAAGTGAAACATCACAATTTCAATATCATCTTCACCGATATCCGTATGCCGTTTTTCGGCGGACTTAGCCTGATACAGGCTTTGCGCCAAAATGGGTGCCGGAGCAAAATATGGGTTCTGAGCGGTTATGACGACTTTGATACGGTACGCACTGCCTTTTTGAATGGAGCGGACGACTATTTGCTCAAACCCCTTGAGATCGGCCAGCTTGACCAGAAACTGCGGGCTTATACCGCGGATCTATACTGCGCTTCGGAAACTCCAGTGGGTGAGGATCCTGCAATCCCCATGAAAGACGTTATAAGCTATGCCGAGGACTATATCCAGACCCATTATCGTGACAGTAATCTGAGCATGGCGGAGGTTTCGGATTTCGTGGCTTTGAGCTACAGCCACTTCAGCGCTTTGTTCCGGGCGAAAACGTCAACCACCTTTCCCACGTATCTTTTGCAGTTTCGAATCAAGAAGGCCCTCGAGCTGATGGAGGATCCGGACATGAAGGTGTCTGATATCTGCTACAAGACAGGCTTCAAATATCCCCAGCAGTTTTCCCGGGATTTCAAAAAAGTTACCGGACTCTCCCCCACACAGTACCTCCAAAAGCTCTATTCAGAGGACGGTAAGAAAAAGGAAGAACCATAAGGAAGAGCCCATCCCAAAATTTGTGTAAGTTTTCGATGTTGGAAAATTCACAGCACAAATCCCATTGAAGACGGGATATGCGCCGGATCATTCAAAAAAGTGGTTGAAGTGAAAAACCAGGTGAAATGGGCATAAGAATCTTTAGGAAATATATTAGTAACCACCAGTAGAACTGAAATGGTAAAAAGATAGTAGGCACAAGAAAGCGTGTCTACTATCTTTTTATATAGAGGTGAAAAACTTGGGACATCCAAAAGGAAAAAAGAATCGATACTATTCGAAAGATGAAAAGATAAGAATGGTAAAAGCAGCAAAGAAGTCGGAAATGAAACAGGAATAGGGAGCCGACTGATCCACAGTTGGGTTTCGCTGTATCTGGAGAATTGTTAAAGAGAAAAGAGATGAGTAATGATCACCCAATGCTCTTGTACAGCGACCAGGGCTCTCAATACTCATCCCCAGGCTTCCAAAGCCTACTTAAACTTTACAAAGTAACCCAGAGCATGTCAAGGGCTGGTACCCCTCATGACAATGCTGTCATCGAAAGTGTCTTTGGTTGGTTCAAAGAATTTCTACGCACTGAATATCTCAGCCGTTCCAATGAACCCATTCAACAGATTCTTGAAAGAGCTGTCTTTGAGTTTAATCATTTTCGTTCGTCTTTTAAACTCCACTACAAAAGCCCTGTCCAATTTAGAATTGAACAGGGCTTTGCTTAACTTTTTTCTGTCTACTTTCTATTGACTTTTTCAGTTCTACTGGTGGTTTGTTTGAGACCTTACTTCTTTACGGTTTTCTTTGCGGCAGGCTTTTTCTGCTCCGTCTTTGCTTTGGAAACCGTTTTTGCGGCGGAGGCGGCCTTCTTTTCCACCTTCGGTTCAGCCTTCTTCGGCGCGGTCTTTGCTGCCGGAGCCGTGGCGGCGGGAGCCTTTTTCACAGCGGGCTTTCTGGCTGCTGCTTTGGAGGCTGTTTTCTTCACTTCCTTAGAGGCAGACTTTGCCGGAGCAGTAAACTTCCAGTGCTGTCCGTCTCCGTTCACATCTTCCCAAAGCTGAGCGGGAGCGCCTTCTTCATCGCTCATATCCACAATATCCAGCACCTTACCGGAGCGCACATTCAAAAGCTTTTTATAAGTGGCCGTAACGGTAACGATCTGCCAGACCTGGCTCTCGCCGCCAACATCTTCCCAGGTTTGAGCCCAGGTGCCGTTTTCCGTGCCTTCAGCCATTACGTCCAGCACCTTGGAGCTGGCCTTGTTAATGAGCCGCACTGTGCCGTCCTTTGCCTCGGCGATGCTCCAAAGCTGTGCGTCGCTTCCGGTGGGAGCCGCCTGCTCCACTACTAAACCATTCTCCAGGCCCGTGGCCTGCAAAGCTTTCTTGCTTCTGCGGTTGACGATCATAAATTCATCTGTTTTCTTTGCTGCCATAGTCCGATCATCCTTTCCATTGTCAAAAGCTGAAAAATCCATTATTAATAGCTTATATTATAATCCCGGCTGCCGTAGCTGTCATGGTAACTCTGCTCAAATCCCGCAAAAAAGCTGTGTTTTTTAAAAATGTAAGCAAACAGAAAGGAAAATTCCCTTGGAAAAAAGAGAGGGTTGGTATATACTTATAGATACTATGACCCACATCCGGAAAAAATTCTGACTGCCTGAGGAGGAGTTTGCCTTGCCGAAAAGAAAAACAGGAAAACGGGATCTGTCTGCCCCCAGGCAGCATACAGACCGCACCCGAACTGCCCAGCGGTTCCACCCGGACCCGGAAGAGGGCCTTTCCGCCCAGCAGGTGGAAGCAAGAGTTCGGGAAGGTCTGCACAACGGAGATTCCGGCATGAAAACCAAAACCGAAGGGCAGATCATTCGGGAAAATGTATTCACCTTCTTTAACCTTCTGAACTTTGCCCTTGCCGCCGCCGTGATCCTGGTGGGTTCTCCACGAAACGCTCTGTTTCTGGGCGTGATCTTATCCAATATCGTCATTGGTTCTTTTCAGGGGATCCGGGCCAAGCACACCATCGATAAGCTTTCTCTTATTTCCTCGCCGAAGGCAAGAGTTCTGCGGGATGGCAGGCAGAAAAATATCCAGGTGGAGCAGCTTGTATTGGACGATATTATGCTGCTTTCTGCCGGAAATCAGATCTGCTCCGACGCCATTGTGGCAGTTGGGGAATGTGAAGTAAACGAATCCCTGATCACCGGAGAATCCGATCCTGTCCTCAAGCAGCCGGGGGATTCCCTGCTTTCCGGCAGCTTTATTGTCAGCGGCAGCTGCTCCGCTCAGGTGGAGCATGTGGGTGCGGACAATTATGCCAGCCGCATTGCCGGGGATGCGAAATACATTAAAAAGCGGAATTCCGAGATCATGGATTCCATTGATATCATTGTAAAAATCATCGGCTTTGCCATTGTACCTATTGGCGCCCTGCTGTTCTGGAAGCAGTACTTCGTGCTGGGCGACACCGTGCAAAACGCGGTGGTAAGCACCACCGCCGCCGTGGTGGGCATGATCCCGGAAGGCCTGGTGCTCTTGATCAGCCTGGCTTTTGCCGTCAGCGTGCTCAAGCTTTCCTCCCGGAAAACGCTGGTGCAGGATATGTACTGTATTGAGACCCTGGCCCGGGTGGATACTCTGTGCCTGGATAAAACCGGCACCATTACCGAGGGCACTATGCAGGTGGACGCTTTGCTTCCCTTTGAGGGGATCGCTGAAGAAGATATGACAAACGCCCTCACTGCCCTGGTGTGCAATCTTTCCGATGAAAATCCCACGTTTCTTGCCTTAAAAGACAAATTTTCCCAGCAAAGCCCCTGGCATGCCACAGAGCTTGTCCCCTTCTCCTCCGCCAGAAAGTGGAGCGGCGCCTTTTTCCCCGGCAAGGGAACCTATGTTATGGGCGCGGGAGAGTTTATTTTAGGAGAGGATTTCAGCGCCATTCAGGAGCAGGTGGAGGAATATTCCCAAAAGGGCCAGCGTGTTTTGCTGCTTGCCCATTCTCAGGAAGGCTTTTCCGGCAAGGAGTTGCCGGAGATCATAGAGCCCATGGGCCTGGTGCTCATCAGCGATAAGATCCGCCGGGAAGCCGCCCGAACCCTTCGCTATTTTGCCGACCAGGGCGTTGACCTCAAGGTGATTTCCGGCGACAACGCCGTCACGGTGGCCAATATTGCCCGAAAGGCCGGGCTGGAGCATGCGGACAGCTATGTGGACGCCACCACTCTGGAAACCGAGGAGGATATCAAAGAGGCGGTAAACCGGTATTCCGTATTTGGCCGGGTCACGCCCCAACAGAAGCTGGCCTTTGTCAAGGCCTTAAAGGCGGACGGCCACACAGTAGCTATGACAGGAGACGGCGTAAACGATGTGCTGGCCCTGAAGGAAGCGGACTGTTCCATCGCCATGGCCTCCGGCAGCGACGCCGCCCGTACGGTGTCTAACCTGGTGCTTCTGGATTCCAACTTTGCCTCCATGCCCCTGGTGGTGCAGGAGGGCCGCCGCTCCATCAACAATTTACAGCGCTCCAGCTCCCTGTTTCTGGTCAAGACGATTTTTTCCGCGCTGATTGGCGTATTGTTCATCTTCCTGAACTATTCCTATCCTTTTGAGCCCATTCAGCAAACGCTGATCAGCTCCCTGACTATCGGCGTTCCCTCTTTCATTTTGGCTTTGGAACCCAACAAGGACAGGCTGCGGGGAAAATTCATCTTCAACGTGTTCAAAATGTGCGTCCCCGCCGCCCTTACCATGACGGCCAACATTCTGGCATTGTGCGCTTTAAGCGGTCCCCTGGGGCTTTCCGGGCCGGAAATGTCTACCCTGGCGGTGATCGTGACGTCCCTTTCCGGGTTCATCATGCTCTTTAAGGTCTGCACCCCATTTAACGGTCTGCGCAGCGTTCTTTTCGGCGGTCTGCTCTCCGCCTTCCTGGCGGCGCTGCTGTTCTTCCGGGACTTTTTCTCTCTGACAGCCCCCACCCTGCCTATGCTCATTGCACTGGTGCCGCTGCTGTCTCTTTCCGTTGTGCTGATGCTGGCGCTGCTCCATCTGGTAGATCATGTGATCGCCAATTCCCAAAGTCCTGTTTATCCTTTCCGAAACAGGGGAAAGAAGAACCGGCGAAAAAAAGACGGCCGTTCCCGGCATACCGCTCACTAAAGTCTGTTTTTAAAAAAATAGCCCTGACTGACAGGGACAAAAAAGAACCCTAGGCAAGCTTGCCTAGGGTTCTTTTTTTGCGCTGTTAGCTGCTGGTTGTTAGAGAAGAGCATACTTTTCACTCAACCAAATGTAGGGACCGGCCTCCGAACAGAGACCGTCCTTTGGACGGTCCGCAGGTTTTGCAGGGAATTTGCGGCCCGCCGGGGACGGTGCTATGCCCCAGTGGGGCATGCCCAGCACCGACCTCAGCGAAGCGAAGAACGGGCCCTACAGAATGGTATGCGATAACCTATAAATTATCGAACTAATCACTACTACCCGCTGTCATCCTGAGCAGAAGAGGCAAAGCCTCTTCTCAGTGAAGGATCTCGAATAGTAGAAACCAGCGCATCAAAAA
>CAMVYG010000128.1 GCA_947171615.1 uncultured Clostridia bacterium | reverse complement strand
GTCGGAGCGCGGTTGATTACAGAAAAACAGAAGAACCTCGGTTTTGCGGAAGCAGAAACCAGCGAATCCGGTGATTTTGAAAAAACAAAGGATATGGTTATGAATGAGTTGAAAAACTTGTTCAAGCCGGAATTCCTGAATCGTGTAGACGATATTATCGTATTCCATAAGCTGACTAAAGAAAACACCAGGCAGATTGCTGAAAAAATGCTTTCCAGCCTCTGCCAAAAGCTTCAGGATATGCAGATAGAAATGGAATTTACCCCGGATGCGATTTCTGCGATTGCCGAAAAAGGCTACGATCCTGTATATGGCGCTCGCCCGCTTCGCCGCGTGATCCAAAGTCAGATAGAGGACACCATTTCCGAAAAAATGCTGGAAGGAACCATTACTGCCGGAGAGCGTTACAGATGTTCTTTTGAAAACGATGCGTTTTGTTTTTCAAAAGTGTAAGCGTTTAGCACAAGCTTTTAAGCAAGAAAAACAGGCTGGGCAATTTGCTCAGCCTGTTTTTCTTATATTCCGAATTCTGTAGCGATGTATTTTTCACTTTGCGGCGGCGAATAAATGAATTCGTCCATATGCGAGCCGTGAAAAAAATATTCCGGCGGAGAGGGTTTTGATATTTCGGCATCGAAGGCATCAATAATGATAAGCTTGATTTTCATTCTGGGGTGTAGAATATTTTTGATGAACACGCTGGCTTGCTGGCCTGGAAAAATATTTTCTCTCACTTCTGCAAGGCCAGCCAGATTGGGGGTAAGCTCTACAAAAACGCCATAGCTTTCCATGCTGCGGATAATGCCTGATACCGTTTCACCGGGGCGGAATCTGGCTGCGTTTTCTTCCCAGGTTCCCAGCAGTTCCTTATGAGAAAGTGTGATCCGGTTGTTTTCTTTGGACTTTACTACCGCTTTTATATCCATACCGACAGAAAATCGTTCTCTGGGATGTTCAATGCGGGAAACAGAGATCGCATCAATAGGGAGTAGAGAAACTACTCCACAGCCGATATCGGCAAAAGCGCCGAAAGGCTCGATATGTGTGATCCTGGCGTCAATTACATCACCCGGTACAAGAGTGGATATGTATTCCTCCTGGCACTTTTCCTGTGCCGCCCGACGAGAAAGCAGTGCGGTGATTTTTCCGTCATTTTCCCGAATGAAATCCTCTACCAAAAAGCATACGGGCCGATTGACCCGGGAAATAATAGCAATATCTCTGACAGTTCCTTCGCGAATTCCAATTGCGCCATCTTCGCGGGGAATGATTCCCCTCATGAAATTGAACTCGACAATCAGATTATGACTGCTGTCACACATTACAGCGCGGGCTTCCAATATTTTTTTGTCGCGCATTGCTTCTGATAAGGCAGCGGCGGACTGAAGCGCGGCTCTATTTTCAAAAGTGTCGATATAATGTCCTTCAGGATAAAATTTCATTGTGTTGACCATTCCTTTCTTAAGGGGGAAACGTCCGTCCTTCTTTACACTACAAGAGAATATATGAAAGCGCAGGGTATAAAATGACGGCAGAAAGAAAGGTGGACTTGCAAGTTTTTAAAAATTGAGATACAATAAAAACATTCTTTTTATATTTCAAAGTGTGAAGTTGTTTCGCCAATTTCTGAAAGCGAGGTTTCTTATGAAAAAGATATCATTTTCTTTAGCACTGCTGTTCCTTTGCGTTTTTTGCGCCGCCTGTTCTGCAAAGGCTTCTCCTGCCGCCACGGTATTGGGGCAGTCTGAAGAGCTGCTGGATAAGGCAAAGCTGACCGCTTCTTCCAACCATGAAAAAATCGGCTATCAGCTTGATCCACCGGAAAAAGGGGAAGAGATCGCAGTAGTGACAATGAAATCAGGCGAGGTTTTTAAGCTTCGTTTCTTTCCCGATGAAGCGCCTAAAGCAGTATATAATTTTAAGCTTCATGCCATTCAGGGATATTATGACGGCCTGACCTTTCACCGCATCATTGAAAACTTCATGATCCAGGGTGGAGATCCTGAAGGTACCGGTACCGGAGGAGAAAGCGTATGGGGGGAAGCTTTTGAAGATGAATTCCAGTCCAATCTGCTGAATATCGATGGAGCGGTTTCCATGGCAAACAGCGGAGCCAATACCAATGGCAGCCAGTTTTTTATCAATGCCACCGGCGGCGCCCAGGTAAACTGGGATAATTACGAGGAAGGGTTCCAGTATTATCAGGAGGATCCAGACGCCTTTTCGGCTACCTATGGCAGATGGATCAAAATGGATCTTGTGCCGGAGGAAATGAAAACCCTTTATAATGAGCACGGCGGTAATCCTCATCTGGATGGATATTATTCCACCATGGGGATCGGTCACACGGTATTTGCCCAGGTATTTGAAGGTTTTGACCATATTCTTGAACTTTCCCACGCAGAGGTAGGGGAAGATGGGAGCACACCTGTTAATGATGTGATTATTGAAAAAGTCGAGATTACCACTTATTGAGAGAAATATCTATATTGTAAAACAAAAGATCACCGCTCCAAATCGTGCAAATGGCACAATTCGGGGCGGTGATCTTTTGTTCTTTTTTCTATTCGAGTGTGCAAAGCCTGTAGCACAGGGTCATCATACTGTCGTTCATGTGAACATTTTCTACAGTAGCATCCGGATGCTTTAAGGAAATATCATAGTGGCTGAAATTCCAAAAGGAACGGATGCCAATTTCATAAAGCTCATCGGAAATTTTTTCCACCACTTCTCTGGGAACGCAGAGTATGGCCATAATAGGTGAATTTTCTGCATAAAACTTCCTGATATCCTGATAATCTGAAATTTTACAGCCGCTGATCACGGTGCCGATCACCTTGGGAGAATTATCAAAGGCTCCAATAAGCTGAAAGCCCAGCTGCTCAAAGGGCATGTGTCCCATAATGGCTCGACCCAGGTTTCCGGCTCCGATCAAGACGCATTTGAAGTTGTTTTGCAGCCCCAAAATTTTTCCGATTTCCACACGAAGCTGAGGGACGTTATAGCCGTAGCCCTGTTGACCGAAACCGCCAAAGCAGTTAAAATCCTGGCGTATTTGCGAGGCGGTGAGCCTCATCTTTTCAGAAAGCTCTTTGGAAGAAATACGGGTTACTCCGTTTTTTTCCAGTTCTGACAAAAACCTGTGATATCTTGGCAAACGCCGGATCACAGACATGGAAATGTTTTCTTTTTTTTGCATGATACCATTACTTCCTAAAATAAATGAATTTATAAAAGCTTTTGCAGGTTTTCTCTGACAGCCAGCAAAAATTCTTCTGTATTTACCTGTTTGATTTCAGGCAGGGTAGACATAGAAGCCAGATCGCCGGTCATAATACCACCTTCGATGGTATCTAAGGTGGCTCGTTCCAATTTGTCGGCAAATTCAGTAAGGTCTTTATTTTGATCCAATTCTCCACGCTTGCGCAAAGCGCCAGTCCAGGCAAAAAGAGTGGCAACGGAATTTGTAGAAGTAGCTTCGCCGCGCAAATGTTTGTAATAATGACGCTGTACCGTACCGTGAGCAGCTTCGTATTCGTAAACACCATCGGGAGAAACCAGGACAGAGGTCATCATGGCAAGGCTGCCAAAGGCGGTGGCTACCATATCGCTCATAACGTCGCCGTCATAATTTTTGCAGGCCCAAATATATCCGCCTCTGCTGCGAATCACTCTGGCAACAGCATCATCGATCAGTGTGTAGAAATATTCGATCCCTGTTTTCTGGAATTTTTCAGCATACTCTTTTTCAAAGATTTCCTGGAAAATATCCTTGAATCTGTGGTCGTACGTTTTGGAAATGGTATCTTTGGTGGCAAACCACAGGTCTTTTCTGGTATCCAGGGCAAAATTGAAGCAGGCCCGCGCAAAGCTTTCTATGCTCTTGTCCACATTGTGAAGTCCCTGAATGATTCCCGCGCTCCCCGTAAAACTGTGAATAGGGTATTTCTGTTCAGAGCCGTCCGGCAAAGTGACCAGAAGCTCCGCTTTTGCTCCGGCGGGAACAGAAGCCTCCACATTTTTATATACATCTCCGTAGGCGTGACGGGCAATTGTGATAGGCTGCTTCCAGTTGGGAAGATAGGGGGTGATTCCCCTTACCAGGATCGGTGTGCGGAAAACCGTGCCGTCCAAAATGGCACGGATCGTACCATTGGGAGATTTCCACATTTCCTTGAGGTGGTATTCCTCCATTCTGGCAGCATTAGGCGTGATAGTGGCACATTTTACAGCTACTCCGTATTTTTTGGTGGCCAGGGCGGAGTCCACCGTTACCTGGTCGTTTGTTTTATCCCGGTTTTCCAGACCCAGGTCATAATATTCCACATTTAAGTCAAGATAGGGGAGAAGCAGGATATCTTTTATCATCTTCCAGATGATCCGGGTCATTTCATCTCCGTCCATCTCCACCAGTGGAGTTTTCATTTCTATTTTCTTCCAGTCAGCCATAAGTCAGCCTACCTTCCTTTCCTGGAGAGTTTTCGCTATTCCAAAGAAGAATTTTTATGCCTCGCTTTTTTGAGCGGCTTTTCCGGTGTAATTCAAAAGGCCACCGGCCAGGACCATTTGTCTTTGCCGTGGAGTCAACACGGCGGTCAGCTTGATTTCAATTCCCTTAGTCAGGTCCTTCATCGTCACTGCACAGCCTTTTTCCAACTCAGCACGAATATTTGGGAAGCTCAGATCGTCCATCTGGTCGATCTTGTCATAATCTGACTCCTGATCGAATTGCAGAGGGATTAAACCAGCATTTGCCAGGTTGGCACAGTGAATTCTTGCATAGGATTTTGCCACCACCGCTTTAATTCCAAGATACATGGGAACCAAGGCCGCGTGTTCTCTGGAGGAGCCCTGCCCGTAATTGTGTCCTCCAATTACGATTCCGCCGCCCTGCTCTTTACAGCGGGCAGGGAAGCTTTGATCACATACGCCAAAGCAGAAATTGGAGAGATAGGGAATATTGGAACGGTAAGGCAGGATCTTAGCCCCGGCAGGCATAATATGGTCGGTTGTGATATTGTCTCCAACCTTCAGCACAGCTTTCTTTTCAACAGAAGCCTCTAATTCCTGAGATGTGGGGAAGGCCTTGATATTGGGGCCGCGCTCGATCTCCACCGTTTCCATCAACGCTTCCGAAACAGGGGGAACGATCAGATTGTCGTTTACAAGAAAATGTTCCGGCATAGTAATTTCAGGCGCTTCTCCCAAAATACGCGGGTCGGTAAACTTACCGGTCAGCGCGGATACAGCCGCTGTCTCAGGGCTGACAAGATAAACCTGGGCGTCTGCCGTACCGCTGCGTCCCTCAAAGTTCCGGTTAAAGGTGCGCAGGGAAACGCCGCCGGATTTGGGAGACTGCCCCATGCCAATACAGGGACCGCAGGCACATTCCAAAATACGGGCTCCTGCGGCGATCATATCCGCCAAAGCGCCGTTCATGGCCAGCATATGGTATACCTGCTTGGAGCCGCAGCCAATGGTAAGGCTCACATCGGGATGAATGGTTTTTCCTTTTAAAACAGCCGCTACCCGCATCATGTCAAGATAAGAGGAATTGGTGCAGGATCCGATACAACATTGGTCGATCTTGATATCCTCCAAATCCTTTACCGGCTTTACCGCATCCGGACTGTGAGGACAGGCGGCCAAAGGCTCTAAAGAGGAAAGATCCAGGTCGATGATCTCGTCATATACGGCATCTTCGTCAGGCTTCAGTTCGATCCAGCAGTCTCCGCGGCCCTGGGCCTCAAGGAACTGACGTGTGATCTCATCAGAGGGGAAGATGGAAGTGGTGGCGCCAAGCTCTGTACCCATGTTGGTAATGGTGGCCCGCTCCGGAACGGTCAGCGTTTTAACGCCCTCTCCACCATACTCAATGATTTTTCCAACGCCGCCCTTGACGCTGAGCTTTTGCAGGATCGCCAGGATCACATCTTTTGCGGAAACCCAAGGGGAAAGAACGCCGATGAGATTTATTTTTACCATCGCCGGCATATTGATATGATATTCACCGCCGCCCATGGCAACCGCAACGTCCATGCCGCCTGCGCCGAAGGACAGCATACCGATACCGCCGCCGGTAGTGGTGTGGCTGTCAGAACCGATCAGTGTTTTCCCCGGAATGCCGAAACGCTCCAAATGAAGCTGGTGGCAGATTCCGTTGCCGGGCCGTGAGAAATAGATCCCGTGCTTTTTGGCAATATACTTGATATAGCTGTGGTCATCTGCATTTTCAAAGCCGCTTTGAAGAGTGTTGTGATCAACATAAGCCACGCTGCGTTCGGTTTTGACGCGGGGAACACCCATCGCCTCAAATTCCAGATAAGCCATGGTACCGGTGGCGTCCTGGGTCAGCGTTTGATCAATTCGCAGACCGATGTCCTCTCCCAGGTTCATTTTACCGCTGACAAGATGACTGGTAATGATTTTTTCCGCAATCGTTTTTCCCATGATTTTACTCCTTCTCTCAAATTTACTGAATTTATAAAATGCTTTTC
>CAMVYG010000127.1 GCA_947171615.1 uncultured Clostridia bacterium | reverse complement strand
TTAATAGACAGTTGTTTTACATAGTTGTCCTCTACCAGGCGTTGGAACTTCACGCTCATTTCATCGAAAGAACGGTTCAGATCTCCCAATTCGTCCCGGCGGTCAGAGGCCCAATGGCTCAATTCCTGAAAATCTCCGTTTTGAAAAAGCTGAATTTTAGTCATCAGCATATGAAGCTGCTGAACGATCTGCTCCACTATCCTTGAACAAAGGATCATACATACAGCTACTATAAGCACACTGACCAACAATACCAATGTGTTCATTGTCCGCAGAGTAAACGCGATAGAATCAAAGGGAACATACAAAGCGTAGCGCAAGCCATAGTTGGAATGGGTAGCATAGCTGACAAAATAATCTCTGCCACCCAACTTGGCCTGCCGATAGCTGTTTTCCGGGGGAAAGTCTTTTTCCTCCAGACGCGCTTCCTCCGGCAGATCGGTGAACAACAATTCGCCGTTTTCATTCAGGATCGTAACCTGCGGATGATAATTGAGATTCATGCCCACCGTGATGCGGTCTGCCACGATTTCCCGCAGATCCACCCGAACGATCAGCACACCAAAGGAGCGGAAGGTCATGGTTTGCAGATCCCGAATTTCCCGGGCATAGATCAAGCTGCTGTCCTCCTTTCCGGAAGGCAACCAAACCGCCCGGCCCTCCGCCTTTCTGGCAGCTTCGCTGATCTGCTGCAGTTCCTCCCCTGTCTCTCCGGAATACTGGCCCACTCCCAAACGCTCTCCATCCACATAAATAGCGGCAGAGATCACATAGCTCGTTCTGTTGTACTGATAGCTTAACGCCTCATGAACCTCCCGGTACTTTCTGCCAAATAAAAAGACCGGTTCCCGGCTGGAAAAATCCAGCCGGGAATCATTGAGCATATCCTGCACAGCGTCATTGCTTACCGACCACACACCGATCTGATCGATCGTCGTCAAATCGCTTTCCAACGTATCGATACACGTATTCAGAAGTTGTGAAGTGTTTTGATACAGTTCCCGGTCATATTGATAAAATGCAAGAAATGCCAGTGAGACCACTGTGATGCTGGACGTCAGCAGCAGGGAACAGAAAATCAGCATAAATTTGCTTTTGAGCCGCAGATTTCCCCACCATCGCCTTACCCTATTCATCGTTCAGCCTCCCAAATTTACGGAAAACGCCTGCTCCTTGCCGGAATTGCCGTTTTACAGATCTGTAAAACGGAACGTCATTCCCGCACTCCCAAAGGTACAGTAGTGTCCAGGATCGTTCATCAGCTCCTGTTCAGAAATTTCTCCGGACAACAGCTTTTCACACAGCGCTTCCATATCACAGACCACCGTGCCGGAAAGGGGCAGAAAATATTCGGAGGTTCCGCTAAGATAATCTTCCTGCCGCTCCACATCGCAGCCATTTTCCTGAATGTAGTGCCCGCCCAGCCAGGCATACTCCTGCAGCTCCGGCAGATGCTTTTGAAAGCGCCGCAGGTTTTCCCGATAATGAGAGATCACCTGTTTCCATTCCTTTGTCGTACAGATCATCAGTGCAAGATAGCCGGAACCGATGGCGTCGCCGGTATAAACGGATTTATGATACCCATCGATGAATACCACCGAATTCGGCGTATGGCCCCCAAATTCCACCGCTTCAATGACCACTCCGCCGCCCAAATCAATTTTGCTTCCGTCCCGCAGAGGAAGCAACTGATCTTTTGCCGGAGCCGAAGGGCCCTGATCTCCAAAGAAGCTCTCCATCTGCCGCTGGTATTCTTCCAGACGTCCAATATCTCCTTCATGAAACCAAACCCGGGAAAACTTTTCCGCCTGGGCCATGTGATCCCTGTGAGGATGGGTAATGGCCACCTCTACAGGCAGCGGCGTCAGGCTGTGTACCAGGGCGGGAAGATCTCCTTCCCCCATGCCGGTATCAATAAGCAACGCCTTTTCCGTACCGCACACCAGATAAGCCGAGGAAGTAAAGTAGTCGTCTATTTTGAAAACGCCGGGCTGTAAATACGTCACTTCAAACTGGTTCTTTTTGGTTTGCGCAAATAACCAATCTGTTACCGCTTTTTCACCCAGGGCTTTCTGCCAAAGACACTGATCCCCTTCCACACCGGTGTACCGGACACAACGGGAACCGCACGCGCGCAGAGCCGCAGCGGTATGCTTGGGAGAAGCCGGCACCTTGCGATCCTCTGCTTCAGCGCCTTCCCGGCCAAACGCCCAAACCGGGGTAAACTTCAAATTTCGGGCGGCATAGGGATCTGCCCTGCCTCCCACTGCTATCACGGCGGCAAACCGCCGGGGAAACCGGGAGCCCACCGCCCAGGCGTTTCCCCCTCCTATGAGATACATCCGGCAGGGGTCGGCTGCCTGTGTGTTTTCCAACTCAAACAAAACGCTGCGCAGAGCGGCGGCGCCCTTCCAGGTACTCAGCGCCTCCCCATCCTCCGGCAGCAGCAGCGAACAGCCGTACTGCCGCTGAAATGCGTCGTCCAAAAACAGCTCTGCCTTTTTTTCCAGGGCTTCCGCAGTTTCTCCCGGCTCCGGCAGCAGCACCGCTACCGGACCGGGAACAGCGCTTTCCCGTTTCCACAGCCGATAGGAATACGGCCCCTTCGTGCAGGTTTTCAGCTCCATATCGATCACACCTTTTCACATAGATTCCTTAGGGTTATTCCTTTACCGCGCCCATGACAATTCCCGTTACAAAATACTTTTGCAGGAACGGGTAGATCACCAGAATAGGCAGCATGGACACCATAACTTTAGCAGAGTTGAAGGTCAGGCTGGACATAGCCAGCTTTTCCTTGATCTCCTCCGGGGACATGGTAGCCATGGCAGTGGGATCCAGCACAGCGGATAAAGATTGAATATACGTTTGCAGCGGCAGCTTATCCAGACTGTTAATATAGATCTTGCCGTCAAAAAAGCTGTTCCAGTGAGTGACTACGGCAAACAGGGTAATGGTGGCCAGAGCCGCTTTCGAAAGGGGAATATAGATTTTCCAAAGAATATACCAGGGGCTTGCGCCATCCACAAAAGCGGCCTCTTCCAAAGAACCGGGAATGTTTTTGAAAAAATTCATCAGAAGGATCACATTGAATACCGGTACGGCGGTAGGTAATACCAACGCCCAGAGGGTATCCATAATTCCCAAATTGCGCACCACCATAAAAGTGGGTACCAACCCTCCGCTGAACATCATGGTAAACACCACAAACCACATGTAAATGCGCTTGCTTTTGAAAAACCGCGGACTTTTGGAAAGCGGATACGCCATGAGGATGGACAATAGCATATTGATGGAGGTTCCCAAAACCACCCGAATCGCGGAAATCTTAAAGGACTGGCCAAACTGCCGTTCTTCCATGATGGCTTTGTAGGATCCCAGATTAAAATTGACCGGCCAAAAGCTGACCTCCCCCATAGCCGCGCTGGTACGGTCGCTGAAGGAAATGGCAATGGTATTTAAAATAGGCACCAGACAGATCAAGGCACAGAACAGCAGGGCTACACTGACAAGGATATCGGCAGCCGTCCGTTTCCTGCGCCGCCTCGGTTCAGTTTTTTGCTTTAACATACCGCACCTCCTTAAAAAATCCGATAACCGCAGAATTTATCTGCCAGCTTATAGGCTGAGGCCAGCAGTGTAAAGCCGATGATGGATTTGAACAATCCTACCGCGGTGGCAAAGCTGTACTGGATATTCACCAGTCCCGTGCGGTATACATAGGTATCGATGATGTCTCCGGTTTGATAAACCAGAGGAGAATACATGTTAAATACCTGATCGAAACCGGCGTTAAGTACCTGTCCCATGTTCAGGGTACTCATCAGAATAATGGTAGGCAAAATACCGGGAAGGGTAATGTGCCAGATCCGTTTCCAGCGGTTGGCGCCATCGATATCGGCCGCCTCGTACAGAGTGGGATCAATACCGGTCATGGCCGCCACGTAGATCACAGCGTTGTAGCCAAATTCCTTCCAAACCTCGGTACCGATAATAATAGGCCGGAACCAGGTATTACTGATCATGAACATGGTAGGCTCGCCGCCGCAGGCTGTGACCAGCTGATTGACAATGCCCGTATAGGAAAAAATATTGCTGAACATCACCGCCAGGATAACCCAGGAAAGAAAATGGGGCAGATATACGGCGGTTTGAATAAAACGCTTGTACATCACATTGTTGCACTCGTTGAGCAAAATGGCGAATACGATCGCCGCCAGCGTTCCCAAAATAATTTTGGATACGGCGATCACCAGCGTGTTTTCCAAAATACGCCAGAAATCCGGCAGCATGAAAAGACGCTTAAAATTGGCAAGCCCTACAAACTGAGAGCCAAAAAGCCCTTTGGCAGGAACAAAATTTTGAAACGCCATAACAATGCCAAACATGGGGACAACGGAAAAAATAATAAGAAAAATTACACCGGGAAGCATCATGGCGTGATAGTAGCGGGCATTCTTTTTGTTGTACACGGGTGTTCCCTCCTTACAAACCAGCCTGAAATGGCAAAGGACGTCCGGCTCAAACCGGGCGCCCTTTCGCCATACGGCATACCGTATCAGTTTCTTACAAATCGATATGGAATTGTTTTTTGCCCTCTGTTATCCCTGGTCAACAATAGCCTGGACCTCCGCGGTGAGGGTATCTCCGCCCAAAGCCTTCCACTGGCTTACAAACTCATCGAAGTATTCCACAGGCTTTTCCCCTACAATAATTTGCAGATACATCTCATCCTCAAGGGTATCCAGCGTAGCCTTCAGAGAAGTGGAGGACTCGGTTTCATAATAGTATGCGGCATAAACCGGGTTGCCTTCTTCTGTAACATTGCTGGCCATATAGCGTGTCCAGTAAGCCCAGAAGCCCATTTCATCCCGCTCACCTTCGGCAAACTTCCTGGCGACGTCACACTGACTGCGGTCATAGTCGGTCATGCCGGGATACTCTTCGTACGATCCGGTATCGACCATGGACTGCACACACTTACCCAACTGGGGCACCACGTCAAAATAGTCAAAGGTCAAAGCGCCCAGCACATTCAGAGAGCGTCCGCCCTGATCGTCCACAGCGCCGCTGTTGGCCATTTCCAGACGCATCTCGGCATATTTGCAGGCAATTTCATCTTCGGGATCGTGAGTTCCACGAACCACTTCGTTGTTGGCGCCCAAGGCAATAATGGCAGCCTCCGGGTGCTCACATTCCTTGCTGATCACGCACATCTGATTGGTGGCAGAGCCGGTCATATAGTTGAATTCACCTTCACCGTTGAGAGGAGCGGGAACAGCAACATACTCCAGATCAGGCGCGTTTACCATGGCGTCGTTAGCCACGGCCCACCATGCGCCGAACTTGGCGCCGGCAGTGCCGGAGGTCCACAGAGCCTCGGTCTCACCGGAGCCGATGCGGGTGGGGAACTGCTTGTCGACCAGACCCTTCTGGTACCAGTCGGCCAGCAGTGCCAGAGCTTCTTTCGCTTTGGGATCGGTAGAGCCGTAATACACCTGGCCGTTTTCATCGGCCATCCACTGGCGGGGATATACGTCAAACGCATTGAAAACGGACTCCAGGCCATAGTTATTGGCATAGCCAAAGACGGGCTTCGTCGCATGAACCACCAGACCCGTGGTGTCATTCTGCCCATTGCCGTCAGGATCCTTTGTAACAAAGGCTTCCAAAACTGCGGCGATCTCGTCCAGCGTATGGGGCACTTCCAGATTCAAGGCATCAAGCCAGTCCTTTCTGAGCCACAGCAGGTTCTGGGCATATCCCAGATTGCTGCCGGGGATGGCCAGCTGTCTGCCATTGACGGTAACGGCCTCAATATCACGGTTATCAAAAGAATTGTTGACCAGCTCCAGCGTAGCGCCGCGATACTTGGGGTAAATATCGGTGATATCGGCCAGCAGATCATTATCCACCATCTGACGGAATGTGAGATAGTTATCTACATACATCAGATCGCACAGCTCGCCGGAGGCAATGTTAATGGACAGCTTATTGTTGTACTCGGAAGCTTCCGCACTCCAGGCCAGCTCCATCTCAATATTGTAACGCTCCTTGAGAAAATCAAAAATGAAGTTATCTTCAGGAGATTGATCGGCCGGATACTTTGCGCCGGGATACATCACCTTGCTGAAAGTGATTTTCACAGGCTCTTTGTATCTGCCGTTCTCATCGAATAAACTGTCATCACCTGTATCGACAGGCTCGGCCGAGCTCTCAGGGGTCGTGGATTTGGAGGAAGGCTCCGGGGCAGACGATCCATCGCCGCCGCAGGCGGTCACGGAAAGCGCCAGCAGAACAGCCAATACCAGAGCCAGCCATTTTTTTGCATGCTTCATGTTTTTCATCCTTTCTTTTCATCTCGATTCAACTTTTTTGCCGGATTTCATTTCCCGGCTCTTATAAAAATAATTATAAGACATGTTTTCTTTTGTTGTAAATGCACAAAGCAGACATCTTGATGTGTCCAAATCCGCTATTTTGTCAGTTACTGACGCATTGTGGTTCAAGCATAAAAAGGGTTACGGACTACGTTCCATGAAATCCCAGTCTGCCCCAAATGGCTGTTAGCAAAAAGGCCTATTCA
>CAMVYG010000126.1 GCA_947171615.1 uncultured Clostridia bacterium | reverse complement strand
GAGTGGAGTATCTGCCTTGTGGGACTATCACACCAAAGGCAGGCATGGCGCTGAAAATGACGGCGGGCAAGCTGGCGGCGGCGTCAGGCGCTGATACGCCCCTGTATTTGAGCATGGCGGAGAAAGATAAGCCCTGTACGGAAGGGGAGCTGATCCCGGTAATTCGAGTGGCAGCGGACCTTATTTTTGAAGCGGCAACACCTGCGGATTTCACTGCTGTGCCGGGGGACAAAGTACAGCTTCACAGCGAAAGCTGTGGATTGAGCGGCACGGCAGGGGGCCCTGCGGAAATCGTGTATACCGACAGTGAGATCACCCGGTTTCGCCTGGGAAGCGTATAAGCGCAGAAAGCAGATGAAAACAGAAAAGGGCTCTGTATATTTTTTGACGAAGCTCTTTTCTTGCGGGTAACGGCTGAAAACAAAACTGAAATTTGGGAGGAATTTTTTATGGCAAATATTACATTTACAGAAGGCGCTGGCCTTCAGAATTCTATTTTCGGAAAATCTCAGGGACCGATCCGGCTTTTTCTGGAAAAGCGGGGCGAGGCCTTTGAGCAGGAGAGCATGCTGAAAAAGCTGTTCAGTATGGAGACCTCCAAGCACTTTGGGGAAAAGCTTACCACTATGACGGCCATGGAGGGCTTTCAGCCTGTAGGGGAAAACGGGGAATACCCTGTAGACGGCATGCAGGAGGGGTATGACAAATTCCTGGAAAACATGACCTGGAAAAACAGCTTTTCCCTGTCACGGGAAATTGTGGAGGACGCCAAGGTCACAGATCTGAAGAAACAGCCCTCCGCTTTTATTACATCCTATCACCGTACCAGGGAAAAATTCGGGGCCGCGCTGCTGGGCGGCGCAATGGCCGGAAAAACGGAAGTGAATTTCCAGGGAAAAACCTTTTCCACGACGGCGGCAGACGGAAAGAAGCTCTTTGACAAGAGCCATCCGGCAAAGGTATCGGGCAAGCTGCAGGGCAATCTGTTTTCCGATGAATTCAGCAATGACGCGCTGGCAGCATTGGAAACGGCCATGCAGAATTTTCGGGGCGACAATAACGAGGTGCTGGACGTGGCTCCGGACACCATTCTGATCCCCAACCAGTATGCGTTGAAAAAGGCAGTGTTTGCGGCCATCGGCGCGGATAAGGATCCCGATACCGCCAATAACGGCTTTAACTACCAGTATGGTCGGTGGAATGTGATCGTGTGGCCTTACCTCAACCAGTATCTTGCTGCGGGCGCAAGTCCCTGGGTGCTGCTTGACAGCCGATATAACGAGGACTACGGCGGGGCCATTTGGCTGGACCGCACAAAGCTTGAGGTAAGAAGCCGGATCGATGAGGGCAATGACGCCAATATATGGCAGGGGTACGCCCGCTTTACTGCCGGCTTTAACGACTGGCGTTTTGCAGCCTGCGGCGGCGTGACCGGAGGAGAAAAACTGCTGGGGGCATAATGCCTGTCAGGATCGAAGGCTTTCATAAAAAAGGAAACGGCGGGCCGCCGGGGATCAGACTGCCTTTGGGCTTCCGTCCCTGGGCGGCCTTTGCCGCTGAGGAAAGGAGTACGGTCAATAGTTATGAAGCTGAAAGAAGCGCTGGAATTTGTAGACAGGGTAAAACCCAACGCCTATGCGGAAGAGCAAAAGCTGCAATGGCTGAACGACTGTGAGGGAATGATACAGACCCAGGTGTTCCTGTTCGCGCCAGTGGAGATCATCGGATATGAGCTTCCAAAGGATAAGAACACAGAGCTGCTGGTGGAAAAGCCCTATGACAGGCTGTATTTATCCTACCTCTATGCCATGATCGATTTTGCCAATGGCGAGTACAACAAATACCAGAACAGTATGCAGATGTTCAATGGGGAATTTTCAGAATTTATGCGGTGGTTTGCGGGAAGGTACTTCCCGGCGGACGCCGATGTGGAAAGGGAGGAAGATATATGGTAAACGGTGTTCCCGGCTGGAGCGGGTATTACCTGTCCGCCTATGGCCTGGCGGTAAAGCGGGGATTCCCCGGCACGGAACAGGAATGGCTGGATTCTCTGCACGGCGCTGATGTGGAAATGCGCTGTGAAAACGGAGAATTGCAGTGGAAGCACGACAACTCGGAGGAATGGCATACCTTAGAGGAATTTACCGTACTTCGGGAGCTTTTGGAAGAAAAAGGAGAAAGCGCCCGGGCTGCGGCAGAGCTGGCAGAGGAAAAGGCCCAGGCCGCAGAGACTGCGACGGGGTTGGCAAACGCCGCCGCCCAGGCAGCGGAAAGCTCTGCCGGCGCCGCGAATTCCGCCGCCGGTGGGGCAGTGGAAGCCCAGGAAGCGGCTCAAACCGCGGCGGCAGGAGCAGAGACCCAGGCAGCATATGCCAAAGCCCAGGGAGACAGAGTAGTGCAACTGATGGAAGCGCTGACCGATGAAATTTCCGGCAAGCGCAGTGTGACAAAAATCGTCGGCACCAGTACGGCAGGCTGGACGGAAGCGGACTGTGATTATCTGTGTGATGGCGTGGATGATGAGAAGGAGATCAATGAGGCGCTGGGCAGTCTGCCGGCGGAAGGCGGAGAGGTAAGGCTTCTGCCCGGGACCTACATCATATCGAACAATTTGTTTCTGGAGAAAGGCCTTGTCTTACGGGGAAACGGAGAATCCAGCCAAATACAGGCTTCAGACAATGGTTTAAGGGGAAGCGCCATGATATACATGATTGGCGGAGATCTCTGCGATCTGAGCCTGAAAGGAAATGCTGCTTGTTATGGAATAGAGATCTCGCCGGAAGATTCTGCCACAGTAAGGAATTGTACGATACAGATGGCAGACGTGAATAACGGCATCTGGTTTACTTCTTACAGCGATGGAGCCGAGGCAAGAATATTCGGCAACAGGATAACAGGCGGCTATGGGATCAACTGCGCGGCAAGTGCGTCTAAATTATGGTTTTGCAATAATCTCATAACAAGCGATACCTCTTTTCCCATTTATACACAGGGATTGTCGCAGGGAGTGATCGCGAATAATGTCATAGCGCCAATCTCTTCCTACAATAAAAGCCAGCTTTGCGGAATGGCGCTGAACGACTGCACGAATTGTCTGATTCAGGGGAATTTCCTGATACCAACGAAAGGAGACGGGGAAACGACAGGAAGTGGAATTACAATGAGCGGCGGAACGCGGAACAGCATTATTGGAAACACTTTTTTTGTAGACTCCTGGAGTTCCTCAGCTTACTCCATCCGTTTGGTCGGCAGTGGAAATGATCATAACCTCATAGCGGACAATTACATTTTCGGAAAGAACTATGTTTCGGGAGGCGGCACAGGCAATACCTTTGTCAACAACAAATACGAGTAAGGAGGTAAGAAGATGAAATATCCTTTTACCCTGTACGGCAGGATCGTCCAGATCCACCGGTACAGGGTGGAGTATACGGAAGCTAAGCCCTGGTTGGATGATGGCGGAAATCCGGCAAAAGAAAGCAGAACCGAATACTGCAACACAGAGGAACAGGCAGAAGCAGTGGCAGATGCTCATGAAGGAACAGTGGTGACAAAACTCGACAGCTCCCTTTATGAATGGATGGACGGTATGGAAGTGGCCGATGTGCCGGACACGTATGAAGAGGCTGTAAAGATCTACGAAATGGGGCAGGAAGCGTGGGAAACCCAGCAGAACACGCCCACGGCAGCGGAGGACAGCGCGGCCATGCTGGTAGACCATGAGTACAGATTGACTTTACTGGAATTGGGGGTGGAATAAATGCTGTACAGAACCATGAAGCGGCTGATCGTGCTAAGTCAGGAACGGGGAAGCGTTGCGGGTTTGCAAGACAAACTGGACGTATTTTTTGCGGCGGACAGGCTTACCAAAGAAGAATATGATGAACTGTCTGCTATGTTAAACGGGACGGTGAAGTAAAAACGGAGGGAAGGAATATGGAAGGAAATCCAATCTCCAGAGCAGAGCATGAGGAATTCCGCCGCAGGATGGAGGAGCATCACAAGCGGCAGGACAAGCGGCTGGAAATACTGGAAGAAAGTCTGAAAGAAACCCGGAAGCTGGCGGCCTCTGTAGAGCGGCTTGCTTCCAGTATGGAACGCATGGCTCAGGAGCAGGAACGTCAGGGGGAGCGTTTGGAGACTCTGGAAAACCGGGACGGCGAAAAATGGAGAAAAGTTGTGGGCTATGCCGTTACAGCGGTGGTCGGCATTATCCTGGGATTTTTGGCCCGTTACATTGGGCTTGCCTAAAGCCAAAAAGAAAGGAAGAGGAAGATGAAAACAAAGAAGTGGCTGAAAGCCGCAGGTGTTAGAGCAATCAAGACCGTGGCGCAGACAGCGGCGGCAACCATCGGCACGGCGGCGGTGCTGGGAGATGTGAACTGGATCATGGTGGCAAGCGCTTCCGCGCTGGCGGGGGTACTTTCTCTGCTTACAAGTGTGGCAGGGCTGCCGGAATTAGAAGGTTAGTTGTTAGTAGTTAGTCGTTAGAGATGGCGACCTCCGGTTTCTTCTGGTCGAGATCCTTCACCTTCGGTTCAGGATGACAGGAGATGCGGGAGGCTAAGAATAAGCAAGGAGGGAAAAACATGGTAACGATCAGAAAAGAAATGTGCCCAAGGAACCGGTACGATCTGAAATGCCCCTATACCAGAACGCCCAGCAGGATCGTGGTACATAACACGGCCAATGACGCACCGGCCATTAACGAGATCACCTACATGGTGAACAACGATCATGAGGTAAGTTACCACTACGCCGTGGATGAGAAGGAAGCGGTGCAGGGCTTGCCCTTGGATCGAAACGCCTGGGCCAGCGGGGACGGACATGGCGTGGGCAATATGGAAGGAATTCACATTGAGATCTGCTGGTCAAAGTCCGGCGGGGAGCGGTTTGCGAAAGCGGAGCGGAATGCAGCGGAGCTGATTGCCGATCTCCTGAGAAAGTACGGCTGGGGGCTTGACCGGGTGACGAAGCACCAGGACTATGATGGGAAATACTGCCCGCACAGAACGCTGGATCTGGGCTGGGGCAGATTTCTCAACATGATAAAAAAAGAAATGGAGGAAGAAACCGTGACATACGAGCAGTGGAAGGAGCATCAGGAGCGGTACGAGAAGGAGCAGGCGGCGAAGAACGCCAGCAAGTGGGCGGAACCTGCTATCAAGTATTGCAAGGAGCAGGGGATCATGGTTGGGGACAAGGAGGGCGGCTTCCGGCCTCAGTCTACCGTGACACGGCAGGAGCTGGCGCAGGTAGCCAAGACGATTGCGGAGCAATCGTCTCGCTAGTTGTTAGCGATGAGTCGTTAGTTGTTAGAGCCCTCTCAATCTCGCTTCGCTCGACAGCTCTCCCAAGGGGAGAGCCAAGGCTTTTGATCGCCGGTTAGTGCTGGTCGAGATCCTTCGGGCTGCGCCCTCAGGATGATAAATGACTTCTGGCGAAGTCGTCTCGGAGAAGGCTCGATAAAAAATGAAGCGGCAGGGGAAGAACTGAAAGCGGTTTTTCCCTGTGCCATATCAGGAGGTGAAAGCTTGAAAAATAAATTTTTCAAGCCCGGTTTTGCGGCTTTTGCCGCTCAAAAGATGATTTTTTGGAAAATCATCCGGGCAATTTCCCTATGGGAAACCAGCCGCAGATTGAAACAGATCTGTTTCAATCTAACAAATTTTGTTTTCCGGTATTTCGCCCCGCCGGAATTTTGCTAACGCAAAATCACAAAATTTATATACAAAAGAGAAGATGCGTTTTGCAGGCCTTGCCTGCAAAAGCTATGGTCATAATTATGAAAAGAGAGTTTCCTGCCGGCAAATCACTGAGAGTCAGTTTCCCAGCAGAAGGTGACATAGCGCTTGATCTCACAGAAGCCCTCCGGCAGCTGTTCTCCCGGCTGTAAAGAAAAGTCCGGGGCCGTGGAGCAAAGAAGAGGAAGCTTTGTCAGCTCCGCTGTTTTTTGCGCGAAGGGAATGGCTTCCAAAAGCGTTTCCAGCGTGGTTTCCACACCAAGATGAGAGTTGTTGACAATTCCCGCGGCTTTCAGGCGGGAAGCGGTTTCGATCTCTCCAAGCAGCCCGGCTGCTTCCTCCGGCGTCTGGGAAAGCGCCCGGTAGCGGTTTATCACATAAATCATGTCATACCCGGCTTCTTCCAAAGACCGGTGAAGCCCGCCCAAGGCGGTAACGCCCGCGTCGTCTCCGCCGGCGTCGATGAACACAGCGCCCGCGTCCGGCTCAAAGATCGAAGCGATCTCCGGCGGCAGGGTAGGCGTGTCCAAATTCGTTCCGGCAAATACAGGCGCGATCAGGCGGATCTCTTTTTCCTCCAAAAGCTTCCTGTATTCGGAAGAGCGGAAATAGGGATTTACAATATCCATATCCACCACAGTGACCTTTTGCCCGCAGGCCGCGGCCTGCAAAGCCAGATTCAAAGTGAGATTGGTTTTGCCGCAGCCATAGTGGCCGCAGATCACGGTGATTCTTTTTTGGGGGTTCAGCTTCAGTTTCATAAGTATATCCTTATTTTGGAGCCGCACGGTGAAAAACCGTAAAGCACTGTTTTATGTTTATGCACAGCAGCGGGAAAAAACGCCGCTCCCGATCATGGAT
>CAMVYG010000125.1 GCA_947171615.1 uncultured Clostridia bacterium | reverse complement strand
GTATTACAGCAAGCCCGTGGGCAGATCCTATTTTTAAGAACTTTACAATGATGATCGATCAGAAGGCGTTCTGGGCCGCGTTCTTTAACACGTTCCGGATGGGATTTTGGTACATCGTTACCGGATTCCCGGCTCCTATCATCCTTGCCCTTCTGTTAAACGAGTTAAAGGGGAAGCGGTACAAAAAAGTGCTGCAAACGGTTTACACCTTTCCGAACTTCCTTTCCTGGGTTATTATCGGCGGCCTTATGACAACGCTTTTTGCTTCCGACGGCTTTATCAATATGGTCATTCGGGCATGCGGCGGCGAAGCTTATAATTTCCTTACCAATGCCAATCTGATCCGTCCGCTGCTGTACGGCTCAAATGTTTGGAAGGGAGCCGGCTGGAGCGCCATCCTTTATCTGGCCGCCATATCAAATATCAGCCCGGAGCTGTATGAAGCGGCAGAGGTCGACGGTGCAAACAGATTCCACAAAATGCGGTACATAACCTGGCCCGGCATTAAGCCGACCGCTGTGATCCTGCTTATTTTGGCCTTTGGCGGCATTATGAACAACGGTTTCGACCAGATATTGAATATGGTCAATCCGGTGGTTAAGGATGCGGCGGAGAACATCGACACATACATTTACCGCATGACCTTCCAAAACAAGCCGAACTACGGCTTCAGCACGGCAATGGGACTTTCCAAATCTATTATCAACTTTGTGTTCCTGATTGCCGCAAATAAGATTGCGAAGCTTTTAGGCGAAGGGGGGGTCATGTAAAATGGAACGGAAAATGAGAAAAAAGAAAAAAATTGAAGCTTTTGACGTTTTTCTTGTTTTATTCCTGACGCTGCTGATGTTCGTTGTGCTGATTCCCTTTTACTTTACTGTAATCCAGTCGTTTATGACCCAGCAGGAATACATCATGAACAGCGTGACCTGGATCCCCAAGGAACCTACCCTGAAGAATTATCAGGACATCTTTGTGGCTACCGACATGATGCGCGGTTTCTTTAACAGTGTGATTTACACGGTGTTCGGCGTGTTGTTCAGCATGTTCATTACGACTTCTCTGGCTTACGGGCTTTCCAGAAAGAACTTTCCGGGACGTAAGCTGATTCAGAACATGGTTGTTTTCACCATGTATTTTGGCGGCGGCCTGATTCCCTTTTTTCTGTTGGTAAAGCAGCTGAATATGATTAACACCCGCTGGGCTATCATCATTCCCATTGCGCTCAGTGTATACAATATGATCATTCTCCGCACCTTCTTCGAGCAGCTCCCGCCGGATCTGGACGAGGCTGCCATGTTGGATGGAGCCAATCCCCTGCGAATTTTCTGGCAGATCGATCTCCCCCTGGTAAAACCGGCTTTGGCCACTATCGTTCTTTTCTATGCGGTGGGGCGCTGGAATGAATGGTTCTACGCCAGCCTTTTCCTCACTAAGGCAAGGCTTTGGCCCATGCAGCTGGAGCTCCGGCAGATCCTTTGGTCTTCCGCGGCGCTGGTAGATAACATTCCGGCTGAGCTTGGACGGCCTTCCTTCTCTGAAGGCATCAAGGCGGCGGCTGTAATGGTTACAATGTTACCTATTATGATGGTTTATCCCTTCCTGCAGAAATACTTTGTCAAAGGCGTTATGATTGGCGCGATCAAATCTTAACGTTTCTTTATTAAATTTTATTTAGGAGGAACACACATGAACCAAATGAAGAAATGGCTTTGTGCTCTGTTGGCTGTAATCGTAGCTGTTTCCTGCCTGGCAGGCTGTAACGGCGATACATCCAAGGACAACAGCACAAGCAAAAACGACACAAGCAGCAAGGAAATTTCCAGCGCTGCCAGCACCGCCCAGGGTGAAGATAACACCCCCGATTACTCCGAGCACCTGAAGTTCGAGATTTTCTCGATCGACGGCTCCGAGGAAATGATGAACTACCCGCTGGTTGCAGAAGCCTGCGAAAAGTTCAACTTTGAATTCGATATTCAGATCGTTGCCTGGGATAACTGGGATGAAGTTACCCGTACCCTGGCCGCAACCGACAGCTTCCCTGAAGTGATCGCCTGGTACAACCTGAACTACCCCGAATATGTGGAGTGGGCTCAGGAAGGTGTTTTCAAGGCTCTGCCCAAGGACATGAGCGCTTATCCGAATCTGCAGGCGCTGACCGAGAAGTATACTATTTTCGATAAGCTGATAGTCGATGGCGAGCTGTACGCTTTCCCGAAGATCAAGAACAACAACCCCTACAACGAGTATGATTCCTACATGTTTGCGTATCGCCGCGACTGGGCGAATGCCATGGGTCTGGATTATGCTCCGGTGCAGGATATCACCTGGGACGAGTTTAAGGAATTCCTCCAGAAGGTCAAGACCGAGGATCCCGGTAAGCTTGGCGACAAGCTGGTTCCCTTTGATTTTGAGAACGGCGGCAACAGTTGGTGCGGCTTTGCAAGAAAGTGGAACCCCGAAATTTCCGGTTACAAGCTGGTAGACGGCAAGTATATCTGGGGCGCTCCCGATCCCACCTCTCTCGAGGCGATCAACGAGATCAAGGAGCTGTATGACAACGGCCTGCTGGCACAGGACAGCTACACCGACGCGAACAACGCCGGTAAGGAGCGTTTCCTTGCAGGCAGAAGCGCTGTGTGCTATGCAAACCTTGGCCCGGCCATTCTGCAGGATACCGCCAACACCATGGTAAACAACATTCCCGGATTTAAGGAAGAGGATCTGGGCCTGTTCACCATCAAGATGGCCGACGGCAAGTACCATGTTGGTCAGATGGATGAATGGTGGGGCTCCTTCGCCTTCAACAGCAGCTGCAGCGATGAGATCATGGATAGATGGCTGGCAGTTGGCAACTGGCTGCTGGAGGACGAGCAGATCGAAAAGTACGCTTTCGGTGTACCGGAAGAAGACTGGACCAGAGAGGCTGACGGCAGCATTACTCTGAACTACACTGCTGAGGATGTTCAGGACGGCGGTGCAAAGGATTATATCGTCAACCAGCGTCCTTTCCAGAAGTTCTTCATTCTTGAAGGTCTGGATATGTTCCTGGAGGGCAATCCCAACACCAGCGACTATGTAATCAACGATCTGTTTAAGACCAATATGGAGACCTGGGCGACCAATCCCGCCTATACTCCCAGTAATTACGACGTCAATTATCTTTCCACCGAGGAGAAGAATGCTTTCGCATCCATTCTTGGCAACACAAAGGATAACTTTATCCAGGCTGTTCTTTCCGATGATCCGGAAGGCGTGTGGAATGAGTTTGTCACAACAAATCAGGCGCAGGCAGACAAGGCTTGCGACGAGATCAATGCTGAACTCAGCAAATAAGTCATCACAAGAAGCAATCACTGAATAGAGCGTTTCGGGCACTCCCCGGGGTGCTCTATTCTGTCTTTTATGAGGGATAAGTTTGAAAAATAAATTTTTCAAACTCGGCTTTGCGGCTTTTGTCGCTCAAAAGATGATTTTTTGAAAAATCATCCGGGCAATTTCCCTACGGGAAACCAGCCACAGATTGAAACAAATATGTTTCAATCTAACAAATCTTGTTTTCCGGCATTTCTCCCCGCCGGAATTTTGCTAACGCAAAATCACAAAATTTGTCTTGAAAGAAAAGAAAGGATGCGTTTTGCAAGCTTCGCCTGCAAAAGCTATGGTCATAATTATGAGTAAAAGCAGATACGACCTTTCCCAGTGCAGCTGGAGACTCAAAGGAACAGCGCCCTATGTGCCGCTGCGGGAAAACAGCATGGAAACCGGAAAGCCCCTGGAGGGGATCACCGGATGGATCCCCGCCGATGTTCCCGGCGGCGTGGCCTTGCCGCTTTATCGCGCAGGATATATCGATCATCCGTATGTGGGAATGAACAGCCTGCGGTGCGAATGGATGGAAAACAAATGGTGGATTTATGAAACAGAGTTTGAGCTCCCCCGGAAATCAGCCCAAAAGATCCGGCTGGATTTTGAAGGTGTGGATTATGAATGCGCGGTGTATTGGGACGGCTGCCTGCTTGGTAAGCACACAGGCATGTATGAGCCCTTCGAATTTGACGTTACAGAGCGGTATCAGCCGGGCAGCACCGTAAAGCTGCGGGTACTGATCTGTCACGCCCCCGACGAAACAGGACAGATCGGCCGTACCAGTGAGACCTTTACCCAGAAGAGCAGATTTAATTATAAGTGGGATTTTTCAACGCGGCTGGTGAACCTCGGGATCTGGCAGAAGGTTTATCTGACCTTTGCGGAAAACGCGGAAATTGAAGATTTTTTTGCGGAAAGCGATTTGCCGCAGCCCGGTTTAGGGTCGATCTCCGTATCGGCAAAAATCAGCGCTCGCAGACCTGAAACGCAGCTTTCCTGGAAGGCTGCCTGCACGATGGACGGAAAAGAGATCAGCATAGCAGAGGGAACGGTGCAGCCTGATGGGAATGTGCAGCTTCAGATGCAAATTGCCGATCCGGCGGTATGGTATCCCAATGGCATGGGAAAGCAGCCTCTTTACACCCTTTCTTTTTCGATTTATGAGGGTTCCGCACTTCTGGAAGAGCGGAAACAGAAAATCGGTATCCGCCGGATCCGCTGGTTGCAAAATGAAACCGCGCCTGAGGGAGCGAGACCTTATTTGTTTGAAGTCAACGGTCAAAAGATGTATGTCAAAGGCGTCAATATTACGCCGCTGGATCATATTTACGGCGACATTCCAAAAGAACAGGTGCTGGAAGTTTTAGGACGGGCCAGGGACATGAACTGCAACCTGGTTCGTGTCTGGGGCGGCGGCCTGATCGAGACAGAAGTCTTTTACCAGTGCTGTGATGAAATGGGGCTGCTGGTCTGGCAGGATTTTATTCAGTCAAGCTCCGGCATAGACAACATCCCTTCCCAGAAGCCGCAGTTTTTGGAGCTGCTGCGGAAAAGCGCGGAAGCGGCCGTGCGGCAAAAACGGTGTCATACCTGCCTTGCGGTATGGAGCGGCGGCAATGAGCTGATGGAAAAAGACCGTAAGCCCTGTACCGAAGAAAATCCCAATATAGCCATGCTGCACGAGATCGTAACGAGACTGGACCCCCACCGCGCGTTCCTGCCGACTTCCGCCTCTGGCCCAGGCGAGTTTATCAGCAAGACGCCGGATCAGAGTCATGACGTGCATGGATGGTGGCAGTATCAGGGAAATCCAGGGCATTATTCCTTTTATGCCGGCTCTGACAGCCTGCTTCACAGTGAGTTTGGGTGTGACGGCATGTCATCCCTGGCCAGTTTGAAAAAAATCCTTCCGGAAGAAGAGCTGTGCCCGGTTCCAATGCACGAAAACGACGTCTGGCGCTTCCACGGAGATTGGTGGTGCACCTATCTTCGGGAGATGCAGATGTTCGGTGAGGTACAAAATATAGAACGGTATATCGCGTGCAGTCAGTGGATGCAGGCGGAAGGACTTCGTTATATTTTAGAAGCAAACCGCCGCCGTATGTTCCGAAACAGCGGCAGCATCATCTGGCAGCTGAATGAGCCGTGGCCCAATATTTCCTGTACGAATCTTTTGGAGTATCACGGTTCTCCCAAAATGGCTTATTACTGGGCAAAGCAGGCGTTTTGTGCTGTGCATCCGGTTTTTGAGTATCGAAAACTGGATTATGCGCCGGGGGAAATTTTGAGCGGCCGGCTGTCTGTTCTGCGGGATCGTGTGAAGACTGACGAGCAAACGAAGCTAACGGCTGAAATTTTCGATTTTTCCGGTAAGCTGCTTTTCTGCCGGGAATACACAGCGGATCCCGCGCAGCAGCCTGTGCAGGAGATAGGCTCTTTGGAGTGGATGGTCGCTGCAGACCTTAAGGGCATTTTCCTGCTGCGCCTTACCGTTCGTTCTGATGAACGGGAGTATCAGAATACCTATTATTTCAGCACCGAGCAGGAGCAGCCCTATAAAGCAGCCCTTGCGGAAACCACCACATTATCCGGAACCGTCAGAAAATGGGGACGGAACAACACGGTTATTCTGGAAGTGGAAAATACCGGAACAGCAGCCGCTCTCCATGTTTGCGTGTCTGATTCTACAGATTCCTTCCTGTTGAATATGGAAGAGAATTTCTTCACGCTGCTTCCCGGAGAAAAGCGGGAGCTTACAGTTCGGTACCGTCCGAAATTCAGATTCGGGTTTGATGAAAACTGTGATCAGGCTGCAAAAGCGCCCGTGTTCAAGGCTGTATGCCTGAGCGGAGCGGAAACCCGGGAGCTCAGCGGCACACTGTCCTGAAAACATAGGGGACATGATGCATTGCGCCATGAATTTTCCGGTGGTTGCGTTTAAGCTGAAAGATTGATTTTACAGAGAAATGGAAACGGCGGGCAGTGCAATTTGCACTGCCTGCCGTTCCTGCTTCTGTTTGAAATTTTGAATGCTCCGGCTGATTCCGAAGCCGCTTTTTCACCAATAGTTTTTACAACAGATTGAGCTTGGATAGAGGTCTCGTCATTCTGTCCGCAGTGCGGTAACGGGATCTTTTTTGGCGGCGCTCTTTGCGGGAAGCAGGCCGGCGATCACGGTAATGGCTATGCTGAGCAAAATCAGCAGCAGGGCGGCCGGAAGGGGAAGGGAAGCGGAAAGGGTGGCCGTGTCTAAAAGACTTTGCAGCAG